>CAYQFD010000057.1:0-8320 GCA_964416795.1 uncultured Ruminococcus sp.
CTGCAAGTTCTTGCAAATCAGGTAAGCTCGGTTATTAACGGAAAGCTTTTGATATATACAGTCGGCTTCGGAGTTGGAGCATTTTTGGTAATTGCCATTTTGCGTATTATATTCAAGCGACGCCTAGCGAACATTCTTATGCTTTTTTATATGCTTATGTTTGCTATATCTTTGATTCTGTCAATCAACGGTAAAATTGATTTACTGCCTATGGCATTCGACTCAGGTGGCGTTACCACCGGTCCGATTACTGTTCCTTTTATTATGGCGCTTGGCGTAGGTATATCTCACGTTATCAGTGACCGTCGCAGTCAGGAAAACAGCTTCGGTTTGGTAGCACTTTGTTCAATAGGTCCAATTCTTGCAGTGCTTATCCTTGGGGTGTTTGCAAAAAATGACCTGAATTACACAGTAAATTACGGTGGAGTTCAGCAAGATATCATAAGAGTATATCTCGAAAATGCATTACATACAGCAAAAGAGGTTGCTGTGGCTTTAGGACTGATTGTGCTTTTCTTCCTGATATGTGATTTTTTCTTTTTAAAGCTTCAAAAAAGGCAGTTGTTAAAGATTGGTCTTGGCGTTGCCTTTACATATCTAGGCTTAGTTATATTCTTAACAGGTGTCAACGTTGGTTATATGCCTATCGGCTACAAAATGGGTATGCAACTGTCATCTCTCCCCACTGCTTTATTGATTGGAATCGGCTTCTTAATTGGCGTTATGGTTGTTATGGCTGAGCCCGCCATCCACGTACTTAATACACAGGTTGAAGATGTTACAGGCGGTTATGTCAGCAAAAAATCGATGATGCTGGGCTTATGTGTCGGTGTCGGCTTTGCAATAGCACTAAGCGTGATACGTATTATATTTGATTTTTCCTTGATATACTACATAATTCCTGGGTATTTTTTTTCGTTAGCGCTGTCTCTCTTTGTTCCCCCTATGTATACAGCTATCGCGTTTGACTCGGGCGGTGTGGCAAGCGGACCGATGACCTCAGGCTTTATTCTGCCGTTTGCTATCGGTATTTGTGTGGCTTTGCAAGGCGAAGGTGCTGTATTGCGCGACGCATTTGGAATAGTAGCAATGGTTGCTATGGCTCCGCTTATTACTATTCAGTTGTTGGGCTTTAAGGCTGTTGTGTCCAACAAGATTAAGGAAAGACGTGCAATGCGGCGAATCCTTCAGGCAGATGATGAGCAAATCATCAATTTTATGTGAGGAGGTTTACTATGGCAAATATAATAAACGAATCTTCAATAAAAAAACTCAAACTGCTTATTACTGTTGTCGACCAACGCAAAGCAGAATTTTATCTTGACATACTCAGCCAATTTGAAGTTAATTTTCAGATGGCGACAGGCGGTAAAGGTACTGCACACTCTGAAATTGTTGAGATGCTAGGTCTTAATATTCACAAGGCAGTAATTCTGAGTGTGGTACGTGAGGATAGCGTAGTCCCCATTATTAAGTGTCTTGAAGAAAAATTCGAGAATATCCGAAACGGAAAAGGCATAACCTTTGCTGTGCCGTTATCGTCAGTTATCGGTGTGAATATGTATCAGTTTTTGAGTAACAACAAGCAGGGTAAGGAGGATAATTATGGAAAAAAATAACCACGAGGTGATTTTTGCCATTGTAAACGCAGGCTATGCTGAAGATGCCATGCACGTAGCTCGTGAGCATGGAGCCCGCGGAGGTACTATCATCAACGGACGAGGCGTTGCACGGGAAAAGGATGCTGCATTTTTCGGCATCACTATTCACGCAGATAAAGAGTTATTGATGCTGGTGGTAGAGAAAAATATACGCGACGAGGTACTTCATGCGTTATATAAGCAGATGGGTATGCAACAGAAGGCACAAGGCATAGTATTTTCACTGCCTGTTTCTGAAGCCGCAGGGCTTGCGAAATCGTTAGAAGATGAAGGAAAATAATTACTAATAAAAAAACACAACACACCTTTGTGTTGTGTTTTTTTACTGTAATCAAACACGAATAATATTATAATTAATGAAACATTGTCTGAACGCCGTCGACAAACTCGCCTACTGCTTTGACAAGCTTTGCTGAGCCTTTACTGATGTTTTTATGGTCTTCGAGCATAATTTTGCCTACAACCATTGCTGCGGCACCTGCAACCATACCAGTGCCCAAACCTTTAATAAAAGTCATAGAATTATTAGCCATTTTAAAAACCTCCCTCAAGATTAGTATTACCGCCGAGAGAGGTTTTATTATTTCATTACATAACCGGTACTAAAATCATTTTACCGGCTGGCAGCTCTTCGCTTTCAAGCTCATTTATGCGCATAATTTCTTCAACGCTTGCATTGTAAATTCTCGCAATATCCCACACACATTCCTTGTTATTAGGAAAATATATTGTCATAGCGCCTTTTTTATTTTTTTGTGCAGGCTTTGTTTCATCAATACTCATTTCGCAAATAAGTGACATATCCTTTTTTTCATAAACCGCCGCATTTATTGACAAATCAATTCTGATTTCAATATTATCTGCTGCCGATATTGTGTAACCGCAGGATTTAATTTCAATCTGTGGCTCACTGTGCGGTGAAGAAAGAGTACAATTTAGAGGATACTTATATTCAAAATCAATCGGCTTTTCAAAGTAAATTGCATTCCCCTCTTCATTGCAGATTATCATACCAGCAATAATTGTTCCGCAAATTATGATATCTTCTTTTTGGAATTTTGTATTAACCGAACCTACATTTGCCCAAAGGTCTATCACAGAGGATATGTTTTCATCAAGCTTTATATTCTTTTTGCAGTTATAGATTTCACTTATATTATGTGTGATTTTTTCAAAACAAATCTTGTTACGTTCGATTTGTGCCTCAAACTTTCTTGAAAAGGCATCAAGAATAACCGCAATATCATTTCCGCAATATCCCTCACAGGTGAGTAATAATTTCGCTGTAAAAGATACACTTCTGTTCTCACCGTTCTGGTTCATTCGCGGCTTAACCTCACAAAATGCCATTTCTGACTTTGTTTCGCATTCACAGCTTTCTGTGATGCCCTCTACATCAATAATCTGACTAAAGGGTATAACACTTTTCACACACTGAGGACCGCCTGCCTTATCGGGACAATATAGTACCGAAACAGTAATTTCACCCTTTACAACGGCTTTCCCGTTGATAACCTTTGTTTCCTTAACACAGGAAGTAGCATCGCTGCGCAAAATATTTCTGATTGAGGGCTTAGTATCCCCTATACGTATTTCCTCTTCTACAAGTAAATATTTTTCAGCAAAACCCATAGGTACAGTAGCAGGCGCTATCCCCCGTCTTAATTCAACGCTCTGGTCATCAAAATCGGAAATAATTTCAGTAGTTTTTTTCTTAAAAACCTTAACAAATATCCCCGCCGCGCCGTGAATATCCACCTTTCTGCCCGTCACCGCTCTGCAATTAATATATTCCATACGTATTTTTGCACATAAATTTGCGTTCATACACTCATCTTGCATCTCAAGATTTTTAGAAAACGGGTACTGATAATCATAGGAGCAAAAATTGCCGTCCTTGTCACAATAAAGCAAGGTGATTAAGATGCTGCCGTCTATTGTTACAGTTTTTCCGTTAAGCCCTTTAGAAGAAATTCTCGGCACCGCCTGACACTTGAAAATTTTTGAAATATCAGGGCAATAATCAGGCAGAGTAAAATCCACATCAATCGCCTGCTCTGTGGTGTCACTGAAAACGGTATCGTTAAAATAAACTTGGCTTTTTAAAATTTTTTCCATAAAAATATCCTCTCTTTGTGAAATTACTATTAAATAGTATTCAGTGAAAGAGAGGATTATTCTTTAATTTTATTCGAGTTCAAAAGCGCCTGTGTAAAGCTGATAGTACTTGCCCCTTTGTGCAATAAGGTCATCGTGACTGCCGCGTTCTATAATTCTGCCTTGGTCAAGCACCATAATAACATCAGAATTTTTAACGGTTGAGAGTCTGTGAGCAATTACAAACACCGTTCTGCCCTTCATAAGCGAATCCATACCCTTTTGCACTATTGCTTCTGTACGGGTGTCTATACTAGAGGTTGCCTCGTCCATTATCATAACGGGCGGGTCTGCAACCGCAGCGCGTGCAATGGCTATTAACTGTCTTTGCCCTTGCGACAGATTAGCACCGTTATTTGCAAGCTCGGTTTCATAGCCCTTCGGAAGACGTGAAATAAAGTCATCCGCACCTGAAAGCTTTGCAGCATTTATACATTCTTCATCGGTAGCATCAAGTCTGCCATAACGTATATTATCCATAACTGTGCCTGTAAAGAGGTTTGTTTCCTGCAAAACTATGCCTAAAGAACGTCTTAAATCGGATTTTCTTATCTTATTGATATTTATACCGTCATACCTGATTTTGCCGTCTGCAATATCATAAAAACGGTTTATAAGATTTGTAATTGTGGTTTTACCCGCACCAGTAGCGCCGACAAAAGCAACCTTTTGACCAGGCTCGGCGTAGACATCAATGTTATGAAGCACTAGCTTTTCATCTGTATAGCCGAAATCAACATCAACAAGTCTTACATCACCCATAAGCTCAGTATAAGTTAGCGTTCCGTCGCCGTGGGGATGCTTCCACGCCCAAAGACCTGTCCTTTCCTTACATTCAGTAATATTTCCGTTTTCATCCTTTTTAGCGTTTACTAGCGTAACGTAACCGTTGTCAACCTCAGGCTCAGCATCCATAAGATTGAAAACACGCTCAGCACCCGCTAGTCCCATTACTATAGAATTTATCTGTTGAGAAACCTGATTTATATTGCCTGTAAACTGCTTGGTCATATTAAGAAACGGAATTACAATGCTTATATTGAATGCCATACCCGAAATACTGAAATTAGGAACATCTGACAAGAGGAAAAATCCGCCGACAGTAGCAATAATAACATATAGGATATTACCGATATTCATATTAATAGGACCTAAAAGGTTAGCATAAGAATGAGCGCGTTTACTGTCCTCAAAAAGCTGTTCATTTATTTCATCAAAAGCCTGTTGGCTCTTTTCTTCGTGACAGAACACTTTTACAACCTTTTGTCCATTCATCATTTCCTGAATGAAGCCCTCGGTTTTACCAATAGACTTTTGCTGACGCATAAAATATTTAGCACTGCCGCCGCCGACAGTTTTAGTAATATACATAAGTGCTATTACACCGAGTGCTACAACAACAGTCATCCATATACTGTACCAAAGCATTATTGAGAAAACACATACTACAATAATTCCCGATTGCAAAAGAGCCGGAATTGCCTGCGATACCAACTGACGAAGTGTATCAATATCATTTGTATAATGACTCATAATATCGCCGTGCTTGTTGGTATCAAAATATTTAATCGGTAAATTCTGCATTTTGCCGAAAAGGGTTTTACGCATTTTTCCAAGAAAGCCTTGTGTTATATAAGCCATAAGCTGAGTATGCGCAAAAACCGCAATCAGCGATAAAAGATATAAAACAGCAAGAATTATAATTTTAGGAATTATTACTTCCTTAGCACCCGACCAATCACGACTTATATACCAGTCCTCGATTACTGCGATAATCTGCTGATTGAAAATTGCAGGCGCAGTGGCTACTATTGCAGAAAAAATAATACAGAAAATAGCCAAGGGAAGTAACACAGGATAATAACCAAAGAGCATTTTTACAACTCTTTTAAATGTGGACATATTAAATTTTCTTTTTTGCGGTCTACCGTTTACACTCATAGGCGGAGTGTTTCTCATATTCGGTGTTCTCATTCCTTGTCACCTCCGCTTGTTTGCTGTTCATAAACCTCGCGGTAAATATCGCTTGTTTCAAGTAATTCCTTATGACTTCCCATACTATCAATTTTACCGTTGTTCATAACAATTATCATATCAGCATCTTCAACCGAGGATACTCTTTGCGCAATTATAATCTTAGTAGTTTCGGGTATATATTCACCCAAACCTTTTCTGATGAATGCATCCGTCTTGGTATCTACCGCGCTTGTTGAGTCATCAAGTATAAGGATTTTTGGGTGTTTAAGCAGTGCACGTGCAATACAAAGACGTTGTTTCTGACCGCCCGAAACGTTTGTACCGCCCTGCTCAATATAAGTGTCATACTTATCGGGGAAGCTTTCAATAAATTCATCTGCCTGAGCAAGCTTACAAACCTCTTTTATTTCGTCTTGGGTTGCATTTTCATTGCCCCAACGCAAATTTTCATTAATAGTACCTGAGAACAACTGATTCTTCTGAAGCACCATAGCAACACTGTCACGCAGCGTAGGAATATCATATTTCCTTACATCAACTCCGCCTACCTCAACACTGCCCTCTGTTACATCATAAAGACGCGGTATCAACTGAACCAGAGAAGATTTACTCGAGCCTGTACCGCCGATAATGCCCACTGTCATACCCGACTTGATTTCTAGGTCAATCCCCTCAAGTGCAAAGCGTTTAGCATCCTTTGAATATTTAAAGCTTACATTTTTAAAACTAATCGAGCCGTCCTTAACTACAGTAATTGGGTTTTCGGGATTTTTAAGTGAAGGCTCTTCCTTTAATACCTCGCAAATACGCTTCATTGATTCAAGTGACATTGTAATCATAACATAAATCATAGAAAGCATCATAAGTGACGTCAATATCTGCACACCGTAGGTGAGCATCGCCGAAATCTGACCTACATCTACTTTTAGCCCGCCGCTTGAAATTACAAGGTAAGACCCTAAAAACAATATTACTACCGTATTGAAATACATACAAAACTGCATTATAGGTGTATTAAGCGCAACAATACGTTCTGCCTTTGTAAAATCATCGGTAATACCGTCTGCCGCAACACCAAACTTCTGCTTCTCGTAATCCTCACGCGAAAAGCCTTTTACAACTCTCATTGCACGAACATTTTCTTCTATCGACTCGTTTAGCCTGTCATACTTTTTAAATACTCTGCGGAAAGCAGGCATAGCCTTGCGGCTCACCAATAAAAGTCCAAAAAGAAGCACGGGAATTACCACTACAAAGGATGTAGCAAGTGCACCGCCCATTTTATATGCCATTATGATAGAGAAAATAAATATCATAGGACTTCTAATAGCGGTTCTAATAATCATCATATAAGCCATCTGTACGTGTGTAATATCTGTTGTAAGACGTGTCACAAGGCTGGTTGCTGAAAATTTATCAATATTAGCGAAAGAATAGCTTTGAATTCTTTCATACATATCACGTCTTAAATTCTTAGCAAAGCCTGACGAAGCCTTAGCACAGGTAAGTGCCGCAATACCGCCGCAACAAAGCGAAATTAAAGCCATTAGAACGAGCACCAAACCTGTTTTTATTACAGATGAAATTTCTGCACCCGCTTTAATACTGTTAACAAGGTCGGCTGTTATAAAAGGTATCAGCACCTCGATAATTACTTCGCCCATAATAAAAATTAGGGTTAAAATTGACGGGAGCTTATATTCCCTAATACTTTTTGCCAGTGTTTTAATCATTCTTTTTCCTCCATATTAGCGCAAAACCTTTGCATACACTTAAAAAACACTTTTAAATCTTCTTCACTTACATTTTTTCTAAGCTTCTTCTCGCGTTCCTCGATTTCATTCATAATTTTTTTATGAATATCAACAGCTTTTTCAGTGAGCATTATTTTTTTGAGCCTCGCATCATTCTCAACGCTTACACGCGAAATCAAGCCCTTTTGCTCCATAGTTTTAAGTATTACACTTGCAGTAGAACGCCTGATAGAAAAATGCGATTCGAAATCTTTTTGGAAAATATCTTTTTCTCGGTTTTCATAGAAATAAGCAATAGCCCAACCGTTTATTCCTTTGATATCTTCAACGCCTAGCTGAATGCGAGATTTTTCAACATCTCTTTTAATAAGATTTGAAAGTCTTCTTACCATAAAGCCTATATCTTTTTCCCTGATTTTAGGCACCTCCTCGCAGAAATGTTAGTTTGCTAACTAATTATAAAGCCATATACCCTTATTGTCAAGCATTAATCTATTAATATTCTGAGGATTTATAAAAAAGCAACCGTTTTCACGGTTGCTTTAAATTTTATGCTTCCATAATTTTTCTGAATTCTTCGCCCGAAATTTTTTCGCGTTCAAAAAGTATTTTTGCTACCTCGTGAAGCTTTGGCATAGCATTTTTAAGAAGCTCTAAAGCCTTAGCATACTGAGTCATAACCACGCTTTCAATTTCCTCGTCGATTACAGCGGCAGTCTTTTCGGAATAGTTAGGTGTAGACGAGAAATCACGTCCTAAGAATACCTCGTT
>CAYQFD010000058.1:0-8132 GCA_964416795.1 uncultured Ruminococcus sp.
CTCTTTATCAACTGTTATTGACGGATTATATGAATTAATAGAAAAGGAAGGGTAACCCCTTCCTTTTTTATCCACAAAATTTACTTGAAATCCGCTTTTCGCAAATGCTGGGCGAATATTGCCAGTTATCTATGTGACTGTCACTATAAAAATATTTTATTTCGGGTGAATAATTGTTTTCAAAGCTGTCAATAATAATAAGTTTAATCTTCATTTTTTCCTTTATAATACTTTTTATATAAACGCTTGCCTGCTGACCTACGCGCACATCCTCCTTAGGCTCTGCAAGGCCTGCAAGGTTGGGTGTAATTTCAACAAAGATACCGTAATTCTCAACGCTTCTTACAACTCCTGTGACGGTTTGCCCTGCCGAAAACATTTCGGCATTTTCCTCCCAAGTGCCAAGCAGTTCTTTGTGCGATAGCGTGATTTTACCGTCTGGCGCAATATTTTTAATAACCGCTTTTATGCTTTCGCCTATAAAAAATCGGTCCTGAGGGTGCGAAATTCTTGAAACCGAAATCGCATCAATAGGAAGAAGCGCTATATTTCCGCATCCAATATCACAAAAAGCGCCGAATGATTCGAGATAGGTTATTTTAGCGTCAATTATATCGCCTGCGGTTTTATTGCTTATGATGTATTCTTTGCACTTTTCCTGTGCTTTTTTTCTTGATAAAAGGGCATATTCGGTGCCGTTTTCATCAGTTGTTATGCTATCTACGGTAAAGCAAACGGTTTTACCCACACGCGAAATAAGGGCGATATCGCGCGTTATACCCTCACGTATCCCTACTGCGCCCTCTTCTCTTGGGATTATTCCGTTCATAGCGCCTAAATTTACTATCAGATTGTGATTTGCATCGCACATAAGCACAGTAGATTCAAGTATAGTTTCCTTTTGCCTTGCTTCTTCTAACTGTAATTTCGTAAATTCCAATCTGCAGTTCTCTTCTCTTTTCCATCCTTCAGGATAATAACCGTTCATATTTTATCACCTTTCTTTTGGTCAGCACAGAGAAATAGGCTCTGCACTGATACATGTTCTTTATCCTAAAAAATTATATGATAAAACACTTGCAAAAATGCGTGAAATATGACGATAAATTAAATTTAATTTTATATGCTATTGATATTTGAAAATTCTTTAAGTATAATAATAATAATGTGTAACTTTGTCTGGGGGTATATATTTTGGATTGTAAGAGATTTTTCGAACAGATTAAAGGTAAAAAGATTGCTATGTGCGGAATAGGTGTGAGTAATACACCGTTAATACTTAATTTTTTAAATAAGGGTGCCACAGTTTATGCTTGCGACAGAAGAACGCGTGAAATGATAGGCGATACTGCTGATAAGCTCGAAAAAGCAGGTGCCGAGCTAAAGCTTGGCGAAGGATACCTTGATAATCTCGAGGTTGATATAATTTTCAGAACACCTGGTATGAACTGGAATCTGCCTGAGCTTGATTCGGCACGCAAAAAGGGAATTGCAGTAACAAGCGAGATGGAGGTCTTTTTCGACCTTTGCCCTGCAACTGTTTTTGCGGTAACAGGCTCTGACGGTAAAACCACCACCACAACCCTCATTGCTAAAATGCTTGAAGCTGAGGGCAAAAAGGTTTTTGTGGGCGGTAATATCGGCAAGCCCTTGCTTCCTGAGATTGAAAACATAACCGCAGAGGATTTTGTTGTGGTAGAGCTTTCTTCGTTCCAGCTAATATCTATGCGCAAAAGTCCCGATGTTGCGGTGGTTACCAATGTAGCTCCCAATCATTTGGACGTTCACAAGAATATGGACGAATATGTCGAAGCCAAGAAAAATGTTATTTTGCATCAAAATGCATTTTCGCGTACAGTTTTAAACAGGGATAATGAAATAACCGAGGGCTTCCGCGAATATGTGCGCGGGCAGTCGTTAGGCTTTAGTATGGAAAGACAGCTCAGAAACGGCGCTTGGCTGTCGGGTGACGGTTATCTTCATATGGCATATAGGGGAATCGATGTACCTGTTATGCACAGAAGCGATATTGCAATTCTGGGCGACCATAATGTTGCTAATTACCTTACTGCTATTACTGCGGTTTGGGGATATGTAGGTGTTGATTCAATCCGCAAGGTAGCTCGGGAATTCGGCGGAGTTGAGCACAGAATTGAGTTCGTGCGTGAAGTAAACGGCGTTAAATACTATAACGATTCTATTGCCTCAAGTCCGACTAGAACTATTGCGGGCCTTAAAGCATTCGATAAAAAGGTACACCTTATTGCAGGTGGGTACGATAAACATATTCCTTTTGAACCTATGGTGCCTTATATTTTAGAAAAGGTCGAGAAGCTCTACCTTTGCGGTCACACAGCCGAAAAAATAGAAACCGCTGTTAAAGGCGATAAAAATTATAACGGAGCACCTGAAATTATAAGGGTAAAAGATATCGCCGAAGCGGTAGACAGAGCCGCAAAGGACACAAAGCAGGGCGATATTGTAACCCTAAGCCCCGCGTGCGCAAGCTTTGATGCTTTCCCGAACTTTGCTCAAAGAGGCAACTATTTTAAAGAACTGGTGAACAAACTGTAATGGATATTAAAGAAAGACTTTTCGCTTTATCGAAAGCAGATTCGGTTGGAAATATAAAAACTGCTTCTGATTTAAGCTTCAAAATGCTTAGCGAATACTGTGAATGTGAAAAGACTGATACATTGTCTATAATAGGCTATTTAAAGGGTGACAGCGATTACACTCTTATGCTTGACGCTCATATTGACCAGATTGCAATGGTTGTAACCGATGTTGATGATAACGGTTTTCTGACTGTAAGCAACGCGGGCGGAATAGATATAAGAATGTTGCCATCGCGCCGAGTAACAGTGCATGCAAGAGACAAAATCACTGCTGTTTTCTGCTCGACACCTCCGCACCTTGCAAGCGGTGATACAGAATATAAGGATATCGCGGATATAAAGCTTGATACAGCACTTGGCAAAAAGGCAAAGGAAATTGTGTCCATAGGCGATTTTGTCACCTTTGATACTGAACCTACAGAACTGTTAAATAACCGCGTTTGCGGAAAATCATTTGATGACAGGGCGGGTGTTACCTGTCTTATTGAGGTTGCAAAAAGATTAAGCGGAAAAAGATTGCCGTTTAACGTTGCATTTGTTTTAAGCGACGGCGAGGAATTAGGCCTCAGAGGTATAAGAACCGCTTCTTTTAAGGTTAATCCAAACGAGGCTATTGCGGTAGATGTAAGCTTTGGTGACGGAATAGGAATAAGTGAAGAAGAATGCGGCAAGCTGGGGCAGGGCGCGATGATAGGCTTTGCACCTTGCCTTGACAGTGCAGTGAGTAAAAAGCTCTTGCAAGTTGCAAAGGAAAAAGGAATTACTTATCAAACCGAGGTTATGGGGAGAAGCACCGGCACTAATGCCGATATGATTTCTGTCAACCGCGAGGGTGTCCGCACAGGGACTCTTTCTATTCCTCTTCGCAATATGCATACCGACTGTGAAATACTGGATTTAAACGACCTGGAAGGTACGGTTTCGCTTTTGTGTGAGTATATTTTAGAGGGCGGTGTTAAGAATGACTGAAAATTTAAAAACGCTCTGTAATCTTGACTCTACTTCGGGTGACGAAAAATCTGTAAGGGATTTTATTATTTCTGAGATTAACGGCTTTTGCGAATGGAGAACCGACAATCTCGGCAATATAATCGCCTTTAAAAAGGGTAAAAAAAGTCCTGTTAAAAAGGTTATGATTGATGCTCATATGGACGAGGTAGGTCTTATTATCACAAATATTACAAATGACGGATACCTTAAATTCACAACTGTCGGCGGAATTGATGTTGCCGCAATGATGAACAGAAGGGTTAAAATAAACGGTAATATAAACGGTGTGATTTCGGGTAAGCCTATTCATTTAATAAATAAAGACGAAAGAAAAAAACTGCCCAAGGAGGACAGCTTATATATTGATATCGGCGCTAAAACAAAAGAAGAAGCTGAAGAATATGTATCACTCGGGGATAGAGCGATTATTTGTGGTGATTATTATGCTTCGGGCGGAGGTATCATATCTAAAGCGATTGATGACAGGGCAGGCTGCGCAATTCTAATTGATTTATTAAGAAATGACAGTGAATATGATTTTTATGCCTCATTCTCTGTTGAAGAGGAAGTGGGGCTCAGAGGTGCCAAGGTCAGCGCTTATGCAATTAATCCCGACTGTGCAATTATGTTAGAGAGCACAACCGCCGCCGATATTGCAGGTGTAAGCCAAGAAAAAACCGTTTGCAAATTGGGTGACGGTCCTTGCGTTTCGTTTATGGATAAGGCAACGGTTTATGACCGCGAATTTTACAATGCCGCACTTAAAAGCGGTATTCCTTGTCAGACAAAGCGCGCTGTTGCGGGTGGTAATAATACGGGTGCTGTGCATCTCACACGTGAGGGTGTGCGCTGTATTGCAATTTCTATTCCTTGCAGATATATTCACTCTGCTTCTTCGGTTGCTTATTTTGAGGATATAGAAAATTCCAAAAAATTAGCGGTGTATATGCTAAACGGAATAGCAAGCGGTGAAATTAAATGATTTCGCTTGTTAACAGCTTACCTTTTATAGATGCTGACAGCGCAGAGCTTATAAAAATAAGATGCTTATTTGATGCTTATAAGGGTGACGATAAGGTTTTATTTTGGGTGCAAAATGAAAATGACGCAATAATATCTATGACTGACGGCAATATGATTATTTTCAATAACAGTGCCGATTTAGAAGAGCTAAAGGAATTTGTGACCGTAATGTCACCTGCGTGTGTTTACAGCGATTACGAAACCCTTTGCGCGATAGATAAAAAACCCGAAGAACGAATAAATATAATGTCGAGAAAAGCAGATCTAAAAGAGGAAATAGAGTCGGACGTTATGTCAAGCAGAGAAATTTACGATTTACTTGATGTTGACGGACTTTCCCTTCCCGAATATCCTTTCTTTGCGGTGGACTATTGCAGAAGGCTGAATATGGGTTGCGCTAAATATTTCGCTTTAAGGGACAAATGTGCGATTATTACCTTTAACACAGGCAATAAGGCAATTATAAACGGTCTTGCAAGTAAAGAAAAAGGCTTTGGAGGTGTAGCACTAACCGCCGCTTTGCACCAAAATTTCGGCAAAACGCTTTTTGTTTGCTGCAGAGATAAGGTAAAAGGATTTTATGAAAAATATGGATTTAAGCCGTGTTATTTCGGCGGATATTGGGTGAAAAAATGAACATAACTAATTTTTTTAATATTAATGAAAAATTGCTCGAATTAGATAAAAGGGCACTCGAAAAAGCAAAAGAGCAGTTCGAAAGAATTGACGGTATCACAGAATACAATCAGTTAAAGGTGCTGTCGGCTTTTATTAAAAACGGTGTGAGTGAGTCGTATTTTTCAGGCTCTACAGGCTACGGATACGATGACAAGGGCAGAGAAATACTCGAAAAGGTTATGGCAGACTGTATGGGAGCTGAGGATGCTTTAATGCGTCATAATTTCGTTTCGGGTACACATACCTTAACAGTAGCGCTTTTCGGTGTTTTGCGCCCGAATGACAAAGTTATCTGTATTACAGGCAGACCGTATGACACTATTACGGGTGTTTTCGGTATTGACAGTGTGACTGACGGTTCTTTGGCAGACTTCGGTGTAGAATATGGTCAGGTTGATTTAAAGGCTGACGGCACACCCGATATTGACGAAATCAAGAAAAGACTAAAAGCCGAAAAACCCAAAATGGCATATATTCAGCGTTCGCGCGGTTACAGTCTGAGACCGAGCCTTACTATAGACGATATAAAGGTACTTATTAATGCAGTGCGCGAGGTATCACCTGAAAGTATTATTATGGTGGACAACTGCTACGGCGAATTTGTAGAAAAGAAAGAGCCGTGTGACATCGGTGCAGATTTAATTGCAGGCTCGCTTATTAAAAACCCAGGCGGCGGAATAGCGCCAACGGGCGGATATATTGCAGGCAGACGCGACCTTATCGAGAAATGCTCTTACCGTCTTACCTGTTCAGGTGTCGGCAGAGAGGTAGGTGCTACACTCGGTCATTCGAGAGAGCTTTATTTAGGACTTTTCAATGCGCCCCACGTTGTAGGCGAGGCACTCAAAACCGCGGTTTATACTTCTTCGCTGTTTTCGCTGTTAGGGTTCTCGGTAACCCCAAATGTCAGCGAAATACGTGGTGATATTATTCAGTGCGTAACCTTAGGCTCGGCTGAGGGTATGATAGCATTTTGTCAGGGTATGCAGTCGGGAGCTCCTGTGGATGCCTATGTCACACCTGAGCCGTGGGATATGCCTGGCTACACAGACCCCGTGATTATGGCGGCGGGCGCTTTTACCTTGGGCGCTTCAATAGAGCTTTCGGCGGACGGACCTTTAAGAGAACCGTATGCCGCTTGGATGCAGGGCGGTCTTAATTTCCACAGTGCAAAAGCAGGCGTGTTGCTTGCGGCACAGAAAATGTGTGACAAGGGAACTATAAAAATTTAAAATACAGGAGAAAAGAATGGAAAATCTGTTTGCGGGTAAAGTTTATGAAATACTGCCTCTTACCAACGGAATAATTTTTTCATATAGAAAGGATGAGTTGGAAGAGGGCGACTATGTTGAATATAAAATGATTTCCTTTGATAACAGAAGAATCAGCAATGTTGCAAAAAATATTTATCTGCTCACCAAGTTTGGCACAGATGCAAAGGATATTAAGAATCTGTGTCAGAATTATATATCGGTTAAAACACTTATTTTACCGGGCGGCAAGGTGTTTTTGCTCGAGCCTGACGGCAGAGCTATGCTTACTGACAGTGATGCTACGGTTATTTGGACGGGCGACCTTACATATAAGTCGTCCAGACCTGCAGATATTGCGTTGCAGGGTAATGGATTGTGGGTAGTATACCCTGAAAGAAATGTTTTACTTAAATATAACCTTTCTACTATGCGCGAGGAATTGCGAATAGGCGGAGCAAAAACACCGTTTTCGCATCCTGTTGACCTTTTTATGAAGGGTGACGAGGTTATAGTATGTAACGAGGCTTCAAGAAAATTAGTAAAAATAAATTTAATGGATTACACCTTGCAAGAGCTTGAAAGCTTTGATGAGGCGGTCAAACAGTACATCGAGGTTGCTGGTAACCGATTTGTTATATTAGAATCGGGATTATATATACTGTAAAAATTAGAAATTGCCGAATCTTTTTAAGGTTCGGCAAAAATTTTTTAAAAAGTACTTGACAAATGGCAAAAAATGATTATAATAAAATAGTAATCATTACTGATTTGGGTGATTAAAATGAAAAATTATTCAAGACAGCGCGAGGCAATTTTAGAGGTTTTGCGCTCAACAGATACCCACCCAACAGCAAATTGGATTTACGGCAAGGTAAGGGAAAGGCTTCCTAATATCAGTCTTGGCACGGTTTACCGCAATCTTGCGGCACTGAGTGAGGCGGGCGAAATTTTAACGATTAATGTGGGTGACGATTTCCTGCATTATGACGGTGATATTTCTTCCCATCTTCATCTGCACTGTAAAAACTGCGGCAGCATAGTTGATATAAGGCTTGACACCGACCCCTTAACACAAATGGCTCTTAAAACAGGGTTTAAACCCGAAAATGCAGTTTATGTTTTAACGGGTATCTGTAAAATTTGTAATTGTTTAAATGGAGGAAATTGAAAATGAAAAAGTATGTTTGTTTAGTATGCGGTTATACACACGAAGGCGATGCGGCACCTGATAAATGTCCTATCTGTAATGCACCTGCATCAAAATTTCAGGAGCAGGCAGGCGAAAAAGCTTGGGCTGCAGAGCACGTTGTAGGAATTGCAAAAGGTGTTGACGAAAGAATTATTGAAGGTCTTCGCGAAAACTTTAACGGCGAATGCTGTGAGGTTGGTATGTACCTTGCAATGTCAAGAGTAGCTCACAGAGAGGGCTATCCCGAAATCGGTCTTTATTGGGAAAAAGCCGCTTTGGAGGAAGCAGAGCACGCAGCAAAATTCGCTGAGCTTTTAGGCGAGGTTTTAACCGACAGCACAAAGAAGAATCTTGAAATGCGTGTAGACGCTGAAAACGGCG
>CAYQFD010000059.1:0-8118 GCA_964416795.1 uncultured Ruminococcus sp.
TTTTTATACCTCAATAATATCCTGTTTTGAAAATGAATAAATAATTTTCTGCTTAATTTTTTTAGAAAAAATCTTTTCACAGGCAAGAGCGTAAATATTAAGCTGTTCACCGTAAATTTCCTTTAAAACTGCTATGTCATCTACCCTATCGGTTTTAAAATCAAGAATTACGATACCGTCATCTTCCTCAAAACAGATATCAACCGCACCCTGAACAATAATTTTTTCATCACAAAGCTCTCGGCTTAAATCAGGCTTTAATCTGCTGGCATTCATCTCGGTTAAAAACCGCATTTCGCGTTTCACAAGCCTTGAATTTTGAATTCTTGTGAAAATTTCACTTTTAAAAAAGCCTTCAAGCGCGGAAATATTTATAGATTCATATTCCGCTTGTGAAATATATTGCCATTCATAAAGTCTTTCAAGCTCTTCCTTAATACTATCAGCTTTTGAAAAGTCAAAAAACTGCATAACCTTATGCATTGCAGTGCCGCGTCCCGTAGCGGTTATTCCGCCGTTTGACATAAAAGACGGCTTTGACGAAAATGAATATTTAACACTCTCAGCACTGTTTGCAAGCTTTGAAACTGATGCTTTGGATTCTATTTGCAATAGTTCAGTAAATGGATATACAAATTCTGTGTTTGCTCTAATTTTTGCAACAGCTTCAAAATCAATACTACTCTCTTTAATTGCTTCAAGTGTTATATTACTTGAAATTTTTTCGGCATCGGCTATATTAAGCGAAACAGTGCTACAGTCCTCGTTTAAAATAAATGAATGTGTATTACCGCGAAGTATTTTTCCGTCTTTATGAACAAGCAAGGATAAAATCAACCAATCAAGATATGATTTCGTTTTCGAAAACAAATCAGCAGTAATTTTTCCGTTTGATGCAATCAGCAAGGTTTTAAGCTCGTCGGATTTCTTATAAACATCTGAAACCGAGCCTAAAAGGACAAGTCTGTCCTGTGTTCTTGTAAGTGCTACGTAGAAAAGGCGCAATTCCTCTTCTAAGCGCTCACTTCGCACCTTATCAAGTATTGCCTCACGCGCCACTGTAGTAACAGGTGTTTTGGATTGCTCATCAAAGTATTTAAAGCCAATACCAAAATCGGTTTTAAAGATTACGCTGTCACGCGCCTCATTATCGTTGAATTTTGAGCCTAAGCCTGCCACGATGCAAACAGGAAACTGCAGTCCCTTAGAGGCGTGAATACTCATAATTCTGACATTACCGCCCGATTCCGATGCAACACCGCCACTACTGCCAGACGAATACTTAGTAACAAAATTTATAAAGGAACTGATACTGCCTTCCGTATCAGGTGACAAATTTTCCGCATAGGAAATCAGCAATAAGAGGTTGTTTCTTCGGTTTTCACCGTCATCAAAGGAGGACACAATATCGAGATATCCTGTAGTATTAAGAATGTGTGAAATAAGGTTAGGCAAAGTGTTTGTAACTGCAAACAGCCTTAAATTTTCTATACTTTTAAGAAAACTCTGCGCCTTAACGTTGCCGTTATTGGCATTAAATACAACTGCTGAAAATAAATTACCGTCCCTTTTATTAATACGGATACTGGACATTTCCTCGCAAGTGAAATTATAAATCGGTGATAGCATTACAGAAAGTAATTCAACATCATTTTCGGGATTGTCAATCACCTTTAATAAATTGAGCATTAAAGAAATTTCACTTTTTTCGGCAAATTCTTCACTTGAAAAGCTAACGGGTATACCGCGCCTTTTAAGCTCCTCTGCAATTACAGGGCCTTTAAGCCTTGCAGAACGAAGAAGAATAGCAAAATCGTAATAACGCGCTTTTCTAAGGCTTGTATCGCTTTCCTTTATAACATCGCCCTCAAGCATTACTTTTTCGATATAATCGGCAATATATACCGCTTCAAGCTCGGTGTCGGTAAGTGAGCTTCCCTTTGAATTTATGATATGTGCCTCACAGCAAGAGCCCTCCGTTTCGGGATATACTGCAGATGCCACAAGCTCTTCCTCGCTATTGTAAAGAATATCTCCTGTATCTAAGGTCATAAATTGCTTAAAGAAATAGTTTATAAAATCACAAACACCGCTTTTACACCTGAAATTATTACCCAAAATAATCTTTTGCGGTAAGCTCTCATCAGCCTCGTCAATCGGCAAATAGCTGTTTTTCTTATAAAGAAAGTTCTTCGGATTAGCACCTCTGAAGCCGTATATACTTTGCTTAACATCACCCACAACAAACAGCTTCTTTTCAAAATTTGAAAGCACTAAAAACAGTCGGTCCTGTAAATCGTTGGTATCCTGATATTCGTCTACTAAAACCTCATCAAAGCGGTCAAGAAGCTCACGCGAGGATTGGTTTACAGTAATTATGCCGTCATTTTCCTGACACAAAAGCTTAAGCGCTAAATGCTCGGTATTATGGAATGTAAAGGTATTGTTTTCACAGTATTTCGCAAATAGTAGGTCTTGATATTCAATAAGAATATCACTCAAAAGACAAAGCGCAGGATAAATTTTATTAAATTGCTCCTGTACCTCAGCACGCTTTGCGAATATTAACTTGCCGATTCTTACAAGTGATTTAGAATAGACGGATTTATAAATTTCTTTTACTGCAGAAACCTCGAAAATATCCGAAACACCTCTTACAACAGGCAATGACGGTAGGTTTATACTGCTCAATTTATCAAAAAGCAAATCCCAATCATAAAGCTTAGCATAATCTATAAGTTGTTTTACAGTTTCTTTTGCAGATGTTAAAACAGGTAAATATGCATTATACGCTTTTTCATTAACGCCTGATAATTGCAAAGCGTTATCTAACGACAGATATATTTCCTCAAAGGTTTGTATCGCTAAATCAAGCGAATATTTATACCAAATGTTATTACTGTCAAAGCTTTTATAATCTTCCGCCAAGGATTTAAACCAAATTTCAGGCTCTGGCAACTGTCGGCTGTAATCATAAATTTCTTTTACGAAATCAAGAAATCTGTTTTCATCAAACTCACAGCCTAAAATATCAAGCAAATCTAAAAACAAAGGATTTTTTTCTTCAAAATACTTTGCAACAATGCTATTCAAAACTGCATTATTAATAGGCTCAAGCGAAGCACCGTCACTCATTTTAAAATCAGGCTCAATGCCTAATTTTTCAAAGTTTTCGCGGACTAAATCAATACAAAACGAGTCAATTGTACAAATTTTTGCACTTGGTAACAAATGCTTTTGTAAAAGCAAAGCAGTGTCACTAGGGTTATTATTAATTTCTTCATCAAGCCTTTTTTCAATTCGCGAACGCATTTCGGCCGCGGCGGCATTTGTAAATGTAACAATCAGAAGCCTGTCGGCACTAATGCCGCTTTTACTGTCGCACAGCTTTGAGATTACGCGTTCTACTAAAACTGCAGTTTTACCCGAGCCTGCGGCGGCAGCAACCAAAATATTTCCCTTTGCCTTAATAGCTTTTTCCTGATTGGCTGTCGGCTTAAATGGCATTATTCCTCACCCTCTTTCATACATTCAAACACTTCGCTGTTACTTAAATTAGGGACTTTTTTTGCAGTTTTATTTTCGAAACCGCAAACAGAGTGAAAATCACAGTAAGCGCAAGCGGGAGATTCTCTGCCGTCTATTGGGTCAACATTTATATCGCCGCTTATAATTTTGTCACCTGTTTCGCTCATGAGCTTTTCGACCAAATCGAAAATATCGGTGAAATTTTCTTTCTCTATAAATGAATTTGCACGCTTTGAAATTGAACCGTCCTTATTAAGC
The DNA here is from genome assembly GCA_964416795.1 of uncultured Ruminococcus sp. GTDB lineage: Bacteria > Bacillota > Clostridia > Oscillospirales > Acutalibacteraceae > UBA737. The sequence goes on from CAYQFD010000059.1 coordinate 3,787, forward strand.
GGTAATTTGGGCACGAACTCGCCCTCACCCGACTTGTCCATTGCATTTATTAGCTCAATATCACCCTGCAAAAGACCGTTCATTGCAAGTCCCTCGCCTTTTATGTCACGTTTTGAAGGCTGATACAGTATTCCTGCGGCAGACGTATCGTTGAGTCCCGAACCTCTTGTCACAGCATAGAGATATATGAGCATCTGCATATTAAGTCCAAACAGAATATCAGGCAGTTTAAAGCTTTTACTTCCCGTTTTGTAGTCGATAATGCGCACATATCCTCCGTATTTGTCCATACGGTCTATACTGCCATATAGTGAAATTTCTCCCTCACTGAATGGGAAGGTTATGTTAATTGCGTCCTCACCTTTACCGATTTTTAATTCACAGGCGCAAGGCTTAAAATCGCTTTGCGAAAGCTCTTTCGCAATATGTCGGACCACTTCTCTCAACGAGCGAACAAGTCTGTCAATTAAAAATTCAGTGCGTTTTGTTTGAATATTTCTGAAGCCTACAACACTGTCAAGATAGGAATTAACATATTTTTCGGTGAGCAAATCGAGTTCGCTATTAGTAAGTGAGGAAAAATTATCTTTGTTCTCATTAATAAGCTGTTCTAAACAGTAATGAACAATAGTACCCCTTTGCATAACATCAAAATCTGCGGGCTGCAGTTTTTTAGCATTAAGTCCGTAACGGCAAAAAAATGAAAAACGGCAACGGCTGAAGGTATCAAGCTTTGTAGCAGACATAGCTATATTACTGCCGTAAAGCTTTTTAGCGGTCTCTTTTTCTATGCTAAGGCTATCCCTTGCAGTTAAAGAATTGATATTAGCAATTTTTTGTGAAAAATCGGTTTCATCAAGTACCGCTTTCAATGTATTTGAAGCAACTGCATTTTGCTTTAAATTTCGGCAATATTCCGAAAATACAGCCTCTTTTGTTTCAGGTGCGAAATCATTATTAAATACGTTGTTTGAAAGGTCGATAATTTCAATATTAAGCCCTTTAAGAATTTTATCAATAAAAGATGACGGCTCTAATACTTCACCCGAAAGACTTTTCGAAGAATAGGTAATAAACAGCTTGTCACTCGCACAGCAAAGATTTGAATAAACAAGAAATTCTTCATCAATTGAGGAATAAACCGAATTATCCGCGATACTTATATCACTGTCTATAAGGCATTTGCGTTCACTCAAATTAAATATGCCGGCATTTCCTGTTATTTTTGGAAAAACACCCTGATTAGCACCTAAAACAAACGCGATTTTAGGTCGTGACGGTCTTATCCTGTCAGCAGAGCCAAAGGTGACCTCGTCAAGCATTTGCGGAATTGTGCCGACACTTGAAAGCGAAACAGCAGTATTTAGCGCCTCTGTAAAATCCTTCTGAGAAATTTTTTCCTCACCGAAGCAAGATACCACAGAATCAAGAATACTCATAAAAAGGTCGTAGCACTGGCTTAATACTTCCCTGCTCATAGCGTTATTTTCCGACTCAAATCTATCCGACATTTTTATTAATTTTTCGGAAACATTGCAGTCATCAAATAGCTTGACTATCGCTTTTGCCATAGAACGTGCATCATTTTTAAAAGAATTTCTAAAGCTTATAATCGGTTCAATCGCTTTTTGGCGCAAGGCATTTAAAGTTTCAAGCTCTTTAATATCTTCAATTTCTAAACTATCGGTTGAGAAGCCTTTGGGACTCATTTCCCACTCATTAAGCCAATTTTCACCTGTAATATTCCATAAATATGTGTAATTTTCAAGCTTTGAAACATCAGAAAATCCGAGCGTTGCAAGACCGGTTTTTTGCATCTTCAAAATATTTTCAGTCGAAAAATTTAACGCTTTAATAACCGAAAAGGTAAAAACACTAAGCGGAAAAGCCGACAACTCAAAACGGTTATCGTAATATAAGCTTATACCGTTTTTCTTGCAGGCAGACGTTACCGCTTCCTTGTAATTATCGGTATCACGTGCAATTATTACAAAATCCTTAAATCTGTAATTTTCTTCACGAACAAGCTTTCGTATAACCGTTGCAACATAGCCTGCCTCATCAAAACCGGTAGCACATTTAAAAACAGAAACATTCTTATCAATGTTTTCGGGGCTTACAAATTCTCCCGACATAATCTTTTCAACTGCAGATAAAGAATTAAAATTGTAATACGGTTTATCAAGAATAATCGGTTCGGCAATTTTTACAGCCCTTGAATTTGCAATTTTTATAATTTTTTCAATATTCTTTCGTATATTAGTAAAAATGCCGAATTCTCTTTTATTTTGAGGATTATAGCAGAAAGAAATATATACATTGTCAGCCTGTGCTAAAATACGTTCAATAATCTTAAATTGTTGTCCTGTAAAGCCCTTAAAGGAATCAATAAAAACAGTTTTTCTTTCAAAATATTTATAAGAAAGCAAGGTGTCGTATAGCCTTGTCAAACTGTCAACAGGGTCGATAAACTTTTCTCCTACGCAAAGGTCATATTCGCTGTAAATCACCGCGATATCGTGCAATTTAAGTCTTAGCGTTTGACTTTCCACAGAATTAGAAGCATTTATTAATTCTTCGTGGCTAACGGAATTAATTTTAAACTCGCCAATGGTATCAAGCATTGTTTTCGCAAAGGTTATAGAATCAGCATATTTTTGCCACAGCTTTAGTTTATCACGTGAGTTCACAAGTGCTTTATGCATAAATATTATTTTATCGGAATTGCTCAGAACTTTTGCAGAAATACCGCCCACATTTCTGCCTGTTTCGTCACACAGTCTTGAAAAGCTTAAAACCGTAGTATTAAGCGAGAAGCTGTCCCCTACAGTTCTTAAAACCTGACGCTCGCTTTCAAATGTGAACTGTTCGGGCACAATTAAAACACTTTCCTTACCGCTGTTGGAAAGCTCTTTGATTTTATTTATTACTGTATGGGTTTTACCCGAAGACGGTCTACCAAAAATAAATTGCAGCATAAGACTTTTTACCTTTCTTGTGTTCTGGATAAATTATAAAAAAACGAATGTCCCAAAATCAGTACACTAAGATTAAATATGACTACTTATAATATACTACATTACAATTCTTTTGGCAATTATTTTATAAAATAAGAGGCTCAAAATGAGCCTCTTATCTCTAATCAGTGTCCCTTAGATAAATCTAAGGAGATAATTTGTTTGTTATTTCATTTTTAAAATAATAGCCTGCGGAATAAACTGCGAAATAGGAATTAAAACACAGAAAGAACCTGTCTTATTCCTTTCCCATTATAAACGGAATGACGATTTGTCCAAAAACACTTTTCCCGTTTTCGTCAATGTCTTTTACGTAGGCGCAATGTTTTCCGTTCATAACCTTGTGCGCAACCTTTTCTGCGTAACCGAAATGCGCCAAAGTAGATACTAAAAGCATTGTTTGCTCGTACCGATTTTCCATATCATTATCCGACACAATAATAAGCATAGGCGGATAGTCTTGATCGGCTTTTACATGATACATCGGTGCAGAGGCATCAACGATTACGCGGCGAGTGTCGATTCCGCGTTCACGGAGAACATTAAAATGACAAGTAGGCTGTCCGGCATCGTGTATAAATCCCCCGAAATCCTTTGGGCGCAGACCGTGCTCAGCCAACCAAGAATCATCAAAGCAAAGCATCTGCGAAATATATCCGCCGGCGGAACTACCGCCTACAAATATGTTAGTTACCGTTCCGTAATCATTGATATTGCGGTAAACCCACGACACCGCTTCGGCAGCGTCCACCAAAAAATCCGGATATTTCGCTTGTGGGTACATTCTGTAATTGGCGCTTACAACGGCAATACCATTTTCCGTCATATTCTCAAAAAACACACGGTATTTTTCATGCGCCTTGTCGCCGTGCTCGAGTCCACCGCCGTGGAAATACAAAAAAACAGGAAAGGACTCTCTTTCGGGCAGATAGATATCAAGATACTGATTGTTTTTTTGGCTATAACAAACATTTTTAATACTTTTCATTTCAGCTCATCTCCTCGCAAATGTCACTATATCACAGGCTTTGTATATTGTCAAGCATAACTAAGTTTTTGTCCACCGGCAGATTTTCTATAACAGTAAATCTACCCGAAATTAGTGTTTGCGAAGCCCGCGGCAAGTGTAAACCCTGCCATACACAAAATCCCCACCGATTGCTCGGTGAGGATAATTTTGCATTATAAATCTAATTACTTAGATTCTTTAATTGCTGCCTGTGCTGCAGCGAGGCGAGCAATCGGAACGCGGAACGGTGAGCATGATACATAATCAAGACCTATTCTGTGGCAGAACTCAACAGAAACGGGGTCG
>CAYQFD010000060.1:0-4344 GCA_964416795.1 uncultured Ruminococcus sp.
GCATAGGTATTTTTTTGGTTCCCATTAAGAAACTCCCTTCGCTTTATATTGCAGAAAAAATATATAATTATTCGCCGAAAAATCCGCTTTCGGGATGAATATCAATCTTCCAACCTGTAAGCTTAGCTGCAAGACGAACGTTTTGGCCCTTGTTGCCTATAGCGAGTGATAACTGCGCCTCAGGCACACTAGCCTTGCAAACCTTGGGATCTTCGCTCTGAATTTCTACCGATACAACCTTTGCGGGAGATAATGCTTCGGTAACAAATTCAACAGGATTTTCACTGTATTTTACAATATCAATCTTTTCGCCTGCTAACTCTTCAACTATCTTGTTAACACGCGCACCCTTAGGACCTATACAAGCGCCTATTGCATCAACCTCGGGGTCGGGTGACCAAACAGCAATTTTAGTGCGACTTCCTGCCTGACGTGAAACAGACTTGATTTCAACTGTGCCGTCAAAAATTTCAGGAACTTCGGTTTCGAAAAGACGTTTTACAAGACCTGGATGTGTACGGGAAAGCATAATTCTGGCTCCCCTATCGGTTTCCTTAACATCAACAACATAAACTTTTATATGGTCGCCTTCGTTGATAACCTCATCAGGAACCTGTTCAAGCTTAGGAAGTGTAGCCTCTGTATGTCCAATTGTAAGTATAGCATTACCTGTTTTAGGATCAATCTTGTGTACAACAGCGGTTACAAGCTCGCGGTTATGACTCTGGAATTCAGCCAAGGTCTGACCTCTTTCGGCTTCCCTTACACCCTGACGGAAGTTGTTTTTAGAATTCTGCGCTACAACTCTTCCAAACTTTCTGGGGTCAAGCTTAATATCAACAAAGCCAAGCTCAATAGATTTAGGGTCGATAGCAGCTGCATCTTCCTTTGAAATCTGTGTAAAGCTATCCTCAACCTCGTCTACAATTTCTTTTCTTGCTGTAACAGTGAAGATTTGATTTTCGGGATCTATCACACAGGAAACAATATCATTGCCGCCGTAATCCTTACGAGCCGCTACAACAATTGCCTCGGAAAACTTTTCTGCGATATACTTTTGCGGAATACCCTTTTCCTCTTCCATAAGCTTTAACGCTGCAAAAAATTCCCCATTGTCAATTCCGCTTTTTACGGTTTTTTTCTTTGCCATTTTTGTTTATTCCTCCAAACACTATTCAAATAAATTTGCTTTTGATATTTCTTTAAACTCTAAAGAGAGCTCATCGCTTTCAGTTTCCAAAACGATTTTTTCATCGGCAGACCTTAGTATTCCTATAAACTCTTTTTTGCCGTCGATAGCTTTATAAAGCTTAACCTTAATTTTCTCGCCTAAAACACTTTCAAAATGAAAAGGACGTGTCAGCTCGCGCTCGATACCGGGTGAGCAAACCTCTAAATAATAGGCCTTATCAATCGGGTCAGCCTCGTCAATAATAGGGTCTATCGCGTGGGAAACATTGGTGCAGTCATCAATGGTGATGCCGTCTTCCTTGTCAATGAAAACCCTTAAATACCACGATGCACCTTCCTTTAAGAAACGTACATCCCAAAGGCTTACACCCTGAGCTTCAACCGTTTCTTTAATAAGGGAATAAACCCTTTCGGCAGCATTTGCCATTCCTTCATCTCCTGTCAAGACATTTACTTCAAAACAAAAGTGAGCGGGTTGCCCCACTCACCTTTCTTAAGTCTATAAGTATTATAACATATAAATAAAATAAAATCAAGTGTTTTTTTATATTATTCATCAGAGCTTGAAGCTTGCGAGCTTTCTTCCGGCACATAAGAGTTGATATAAATCTTAACACCGATATCTGTGCTCACCTTTTCGCCGTATTTAGGCTCCTGCTCAAGCACAACCTTGCTTTCCTGTTCATCATCGTACTTTTCAAGAACTTCGATATTGTCATAAATAAAGCCTTGCTTCAAAAGCTCAAGCTTAGCCTCAGTTTCTGTAAGCCCTGTAAGATTTGGTATTACCACTTCCTTTGGTCCTACACTTATAACAAGCTCGATTTTTGTATCTCTCGGCACACCGTCACCGCCCGGCTCTATCGACTGGGAGCATACAGTACCTTTGGGATACTGGTCCGAAAGTGTTTTTGAAGAAATAGCAAACTTAAACATTTCGTATTCTTCATTTTCTATTATATCCGAGTAATATTTACCCTTAAGATCGGGAACATCATAAAGCTTTGCAGTAATTTCAGCACCGCTTTCAATATCACCTATCTGGTCAACAACAGGTGCATTAACAGAGGTTTCTTCACTGCTAATGCCCGAGCTTTCGTTTTTGAAAATATCATCTTTTAAAGGTCCAAAAACAAGAATTGCCGCAAGCGCTATAAATACAACTGCGGTGCATAGTGCCGAAATCAAGGCATATTTTGCAGATGCGCCCTTCTTTTGAGGTGCAGGCTCTTCTTTAACCCTTTCGGGCTTTGCTTTTTTTGCGGTAGCACCGCTTATTTCGCCGTAAACTAATTCGTTTTTAAATATTTCAATATTCTTTGTTCTGTCACTGGGTAAAACCTGCAAGCCGTTAGCCAAGGATGCCAAAACGTGACGCGGAAGCTCCTCAGCAAATTTAGCAGGAATTGACATTGCATCGTTCTGCATTCTTTGAGTTGCTACAGGCGGCACAGAACCTATAAGTACTCTAAAAAGGGTAGCACAAATACCGTATACATCGGTGTATTTATCTGTATGCAAGCCCTCAAAGCCATATTGCTCAGGCGCAGCAAAGCCCTCAAACAGCTCTGACTCTAATTCCGAATCGGCAAGCCTTAGCTTTTTAATTGCATAATCAGCTATTCTAAGCTTTCCATCACGGCCAACAATTATGGTTTCGGTAGAAATTCCGCCGTGAATTATTCCGATTTCGTTCATACCGCCAAGCGTATCAATAAGTGGCAAAAAGAGGGCGCGTGCCTGCTCCCATTTGAGAATATCTCCGTTTTTGGAAAGAAACTCGGTAAGTGTAATTCCCGAAATATTCTGGCTCACACAGTAAACAGTACCGTTTTCTTCAAAAACATCAACTACAGGTACTAAGGACGGAAGCTCTGAACGCATAATTCTGCGGTTGATTTCAATGAATTCCAATAATCCCTCGTTAAAGGTGTATTCATTTCCCTCAACGATAGACACTGTCATATCAGGGTTTCTTGTAGCTATACCTGACGGAAAATATTCTTTTACCTTTACAATATTATCCTGCTCGTTATCCCAACCAATATAGGTTACACCCTCACCGTTGCTTGATAGTGTTTTACCCAAAAGGTAACGGTTGCCTATAACAAAGCGTGTGGGTAATGCATTGTCAGGATTAGAAGCAGTAGAATCATAACCGCAAATAGGACAAACCTTTTCGCCGCCGTTATCATTCATACAGCCAAGACAAAGTCTTTCGGTATTAATCATAAAATTAAAATCCTCCGAAAATAAAATTGCAACATATATGTATTTTAACATACTTTTGCAAATTTTTCAACTGTTAAGATTTCGCAAGGTGTTTTGCTTTGAAAAAAAGGTTTAATATTGAACTTCAGAGCTTGAGGGGAAATATCCATATTCACTCTTGAAAATCCTACTGAAATACAAAGCATCATCAAAACCAACAGAGCGAGCCACCTCATATATGTAAGTATATTCACCGCTATCTAATATGTTTTTAGCCTGAATAAGCCTCTTATTTAACACATATTTCTTTGGAGCAACACCATATACGGAAATAAAAATCTTGCGAAAATAAGCGTCGGAAATGTTGCACATAGTATGTAGCTCGCCAACCTTTAAGGTTGGACTGAAGATATTGTTTTCCAGATAGTCAGTCGCAGGCCTTATCAATTTTCTTTTACCCGAGTTACAGTACATCTTTCGGTCGTTTTGATGTAAAATGGATATTATTTTATAAAACAGAGAAATAATCTCAAATCTATCTGAAAGGCTGTCAAAAAGCGATACTCTAATTAATCTGTCGATAATATATTTAAATTCTTCAAATCCATTACGATTAAAGAGATGTGGACTTGCATTGGGTAACGATGACATAAAATTTATTAAAGCATAGCGGCTCTCCCCAGAGGAAATTTGTGCTACTGAATAGTCTTCCCCCTTTGGAATAAAAAGCACATTACCTTCTGACAGAGTTATCTTTTTAGAATTAAAAGTGTATTCGCTTTCACCACTAAGCTTGAATATCAGAGCGTGATACGGTCTGTCAGTAAACTGTTTATTTAAGCTTGCAACACCGTACATCGTATTTAATATTTCTAATTTTTCTATATTTTCAAACATCAAATCACCAATTTAATTATACCTTTTCATAATCCAATGTCAATA
>CAYQFD010000060.1:4444-7923 GCA_964416795.1 uncultured Ruminococcus sp.
TATTTTTGCAACCGTTTTAGGAATAATCTTCGGATTGTGCGATATTACGGTTCCTGATGTATTTTTAAGTGTAATAAGTAAGGCTAGCAGCTGTATGGCACCTGTCAGTATGCTGCTTACCGGTATTGTTATATCGGGTTTCTCTTTGAAAAGTATTATTAACAATGCGAAAATATATTTTTTAACAATAGCGAGACTAATTCTAATACCGCTCTTGATTGGTTTTGCATTAAGTCTGTTTTGTGAAACATCTATAGTGCAAACCGCCGTTTTATTCTATGCCCTTCCCTGCGGTATGAATACAGTTGTTTTTCCAAGGCTTGTTGATGAAAACTGTAAAATCGGCGCAGGCCTTGCAATAGTTTCAACCATATTAGCTTGTATCACACTTCCAATAATTTTAAGTATCTTTAATGTGGGAGGATAAATTCTCTATTGCATTCAGGGTTAAAAACAACACGTGAAACGAAATTGACAAAACCTGCCAATTATGCTATAATTAGTTAAATTAAAATTTAGGAGAATTTGTTATGAAAAATTCGTATGGTGTTTCAATTAAGTGGTTAGCAGTAACCTCTTTTGAAATTCGTTGCAACAATTTAACTGTGGTCACAGATCCGTATATTACAGAGTGTGTTGGTACCGACCTGACTTGTGAGGATGTGGAAAACTGTGATATTATATGCCTTGGTCACGCCCATTGGGATCACATTACAGATATTCCAAGATTAATTGAAAAATACAAGCCGAAGCTTCTTTGCGGAGAACAAACGGCAATGCCTCTTGCAAGATGGCTTAATTACACTCCGTCATTAATTTATCCTATGTATCCCGACACGGAACTTGATTTTGGTGATGTGAAGATTCGTGCGCTCTATGGCAGGCACACAAATCTGGGACAAGGTTTTAATGATTTGTGCAAGCGTATAGAGGGAAATGAACTTTGTTTAAAGGATCCAGGCATAGCATCCTTACAGGCGATTGGAAGTTTGGAATATCGCAACTTTTTGTTTACCCTTCCAAACGGTACAAAAATTTTGTTGTGGGGAAATGATCCTACAATAGAGCAAATCAATATTTGTAAAGAAATAAAACCTGATATTGCAATTGTTCAGCGGTCAACAAATCCTAAACAAATTGCAGAAAAAGCGAGATTTGTTGCTGAAATCGGATGTAAGGTCTTGATTCCCCATCACCATGATTTTCGTGGTGTTGACGATACTGCAATTGTTGAAAAATTCAAAGAAGAATTTCTCCGTATTGTGCCGAATGGTGTATTTATCACGCCCGAACATGGTAAGTGGATTCATTTATAAAGCCATTTGTTTAGTGTGACAAGACGAAAAATAAGTGGTTATATCAAAAAGCTCATTTGTTTTATATCAAAACAAATGAGCTTTTGTGCTATTCAACCTTTTCCGCATATTTTTTTACTATATCAATAACTTTTTCGGCAGCATGTTTTGCTTTTAATGCAAAATCTTTATATGTTGGTTCGTTTGAATATTTTTCGTTTCTTCCATATAATATCTCCAACATTAAAGTTCCGTCAAATCCACTTTCTGCAAGTTCTTTTCCTACATATTCAAAATCCACTTTTCCTAAAAACGGAATAATATGGTCGTCATTTTCAATAAAGTTGTCATGAACATGAAGTGCCACAAGTTTATCCCTAAACAGAGGCATTGGTTTTTGGTCTGCAAGACGGCTGTATTCATGGCCGCAATCCCAGCAAAACTTTGCATCGGGAACAAGAGACATAATATATTCGAGATTTGCTGTATATTTAAGATTTTCAAAGGCAATCGTTACTCCTTTTTCTCTTGCGTAGTTTCCGATTGCGGTGTATCTTTCTTTGGCAATATCGTTTATTGCAAGTTCTGGAGGGTCGTAAGACGGGTGAACAACAATAATCGGTATGTTGTGTTCTGCGCACTTATCAATATTTTTCATAATTCTTGACGTCATTATGTCCCCTGCTTTTCCTTCTCTGCTTACATCATCCATATGGATTTTTTCTCCATTATGAGTTATAGCATATTCGGAATGTATTGTGTCGCAAATAAGTCCGGACTCTTTTATAGTGCGTAGTACCTTATCAATTTCAGGATGTTTAGCGCTTATAAATGTTCTGCGTACTCCTATTTCTTTCAGGACTTTAATTTGTTCATAAACATCTGCTTTTTCGCATGCTACATATAGCATAATTCCCGGTTCCATATTCATCTATCCTTTCAGTTTACAAGTATAAAGCTTTGCCAAAGCTGTTATTCCTTCAAAATCGTTATTATCAATCATCTTTTTCTTGACTATCCCCGAGCCTATACCTATTCCACAGGCACCTGCATCAAAATAATTTTTCATATTATTCTCGTCGACTCCGCCCACCGCAAGCAGTTTCACGTTTGATAGAGGAGCTTTGACATCTTTAATATAATTATATCCCATTGAGCCTACGGGGAATATTTTTACGAAGTCCGCACCCATTCTGTTTGCCGCCGCAATTTCTGTCGGCGTAAGTGCACCGGGTATTGACACTAAACCAAGTTCCTTTGTTTTTTTGATTACATCGGAATTTGTGTCAGGCGAAATTATAAATTTGCCTCCTGCTTTTTTTGTGAGCTCAACCTGATTTTCGGTAAGCACCGTTCCTGCGCCTACAACCATCTCATCTCCAAAATGCTTAACAAGCATTTCGATGTTTGACGCAGTTTCTTCATCGCTTACTTGACCGCTTGCATCGTATGTACATTCAATAAGTCTTATTCCACCGTCATACATTGCCTGCGCAAGAGGGATAATTTTTTCCTTTGCCACTCCTCTTACTATTGTTATGATTTTTTCTTTTTGTATTTTTTTAACAGCGTTTTCCATAGTAATGCTTCCTTTAATCATATTTACTTGATCTCCCACAGATATTTCAATGATTCTTTAAGCTTCTTGGCTTCCGCTTCATTCTCTATTACTACACCGTCACAAATATTTTCATAGAACTCATTAAATATTTCATCTGTTTTGGGAATATCTATATCCGTTACGCGATATGGCATATTATATTTTTTCATAAGTTGAAGCAACGCTTTATTATTTTCTTCCTCACCATTAAAATGATTCTGTAAAAGAAGCCCCACACCTACAATTTCACCGTGCAGATAAGGCTTGGTAATTTCGGGGAACAAGTATCTTGTGACATAATAAAATTTATGTGCCAAAGCTGACTGGTTTGAGCCTCTTGCAATTCCGCTTATAACTCCTGTTGCGGCAATAGTTGTAAAAATCAAATTTTCAACATCTGCAGAGAGTTCACCTTTTTCTATATCTTCAATGCATTTTTGGGTTTTATTATTTAACAAATCGAAAGAATATTTCGACATAACATAAGCATAGTCAAGACCAATAGGATAATCTGTAGTTTCTTCTGTATATCTTTGCTTAATCTCGACAAATTTAGCAAGAGCATCAAATACACCTGCAAGGAG
>CAYQFD010000061.1:0-7862 GCA_964416795.1 uncultured Ruminococcus sp.
CGATTTCTTTTCTTGTTAAAACGCCTGCCGCATTCTTAGCGGTAATTGCTCTGACTGTTCCGCCGTTTTTAACGGTATCACTGAACACACCAAAGCCACAGTTTTCCACTATATCCGATAAATCCTTGATTTTCATATCAAAGCGGGTATCGGGCTTGTCCGAACCATAATCGTTCATAGCATCTGTGAATTTAAGACGCGGTAAGGGTGTTGGGATATCAACATCAAGTATTTCCTTGAAAAGACGTTTAATATAACCCTCGGCAACGCTGTATACATCCTCAGGCTCAACAAAGGACATCTCAATGTCTATCTGTGTAAATTCAGGTTGACGGTCAGCGCGCAAATCCTCATCACGATAGCAACGGGCAATCTGCATATAACGGTCAAAGCCCGAAAGCATAAGCAGCTGCTTATAAAGCTGAGGTGACTGCGGAAGCGCAAAAAAGCTTCCTTTTTTTATTCTCGAGGGCACAAGGTAGTCACGCGCGCCCTCGGGTGTAGACTTAATAAGAGTAGGTGTTTCAATCTCTATAAATCCATTATCGTCAAAATAATCTCTTGTCACCTTAACAATTTTATGACGCATTAAAATATTATTCTGTATATCGGGACGGCGCAAATCAAGATATCTGTAACGAAGCCTTAATTCCTCATTAGCATTTGAATCGTTAAGAATTTCAAAAGGCGGCGTTTCAGAGGTGCCCAGTATTTTAAGGTCTTCTACCTCTATTTCAATTTCACCTGTTGGAATTTCGGTGTTGATTGCAGAACGCACCCTCACCTTTCCGCTCGCCATAACAACAAACTCACTTCTGAGTGTTGTAGCCTTTTCGAAAACACTCTTTTCGGTTGCATCGTCAAAGGCTAACTGAACAATACCTGTTCTGTCACGCAAATCGGCGAAAATCAAACCGCCCAAATCACGCTGTCTTTGAACCCAACCGCAAACAGTAACCTGCTTACCCTCGTTTTCTCTTGTTAGTGTGCCGCAATAATCGGTGCGTTTTACACCGTTCATTCTGTCAAGTAACATATTAAAAGCAACCTCTTTTACATTATTTCGGCTATGTTTTTGAAAATCTGAAGTCTTATAGCCTCGCCCAGTTCTTCAACAACCTCGCAAAGCTTGATTTCTACTTCTGTACCCTCTGCCATATTCTTAAGCCTTGCCTTGCCGTTTTCAATTTCGTTATCACCAAGAACCAATGTAAACTTAGCACCGATTTTGTTGGCATATTTCATTTGAGCCTTAAGTCCTCTTGCGCAAATATCGGTTTCTGCCTTGTAACCCTCTTCGCGCAATGCGGCGCAAAGCTCGGTAGCCTTAAGAGTTGCATTTTCGCCTAAGGAGGCAATGTAGATATCGGTTCTCACAGCTTCGGGCAGCTCTGCTTTTTGACTCTCCAGCACAAGCATCAGTCTTTCAATTCCCATAGCAAAGCCCAACGATGGCACCGACGGACCGCCCATTTGAGAAATGAGTCCGTCATAACGTCCGCCGCCACAAACAGTAGACTGAGCGCCAATATCACCCGAAACAAACTCAAAAACAGTTCTTGTGTAATAATCAAGCCCTCTTACAATATGAGGATTCACCGTAAACTCAATGTTCTGTGCAGTAAGATGAGCCTTAACCTGTTCAAAATGGTCACGGCAGTCATCACAAAGATAATCAAGCACAACAGGAGCCTTTGCCGCAATCTGAGAGCACACAGGCGACTTACAGTCGAGAATTCTCATAGGATTACGTTCAAGTCTTTCCTTGCAGGTACCGCAAAGCTCATCAATATTAGCACTGAAATACTCCTTAAGTGCTTTGTGATATTCTTTTCTGCATTCGGGACAGCCAATAGAATTAATTTCCAAAGAAATTTTATCAATACCAACCGTTTTTAAAACCTGACGTGCCAATGCAATTACCTCCGCATCAGCATTAGGAGATGCTGCACCTATACACTCAACACCGAATTGGTGGAATTCTCTGAGTCTTCCAGCCTGAGGCTTTTCATAGCGGTAGCAACCGCCGATATAACAAACCTTAACAGGCAAAGCGCCGTTAACAAGTCCTTTTTCAATAGCACTCCTGATAACACCTGCCGTAAGCTCAGGGCGCAAGGTAATAGAACGTCCTCCCTTATCGTCAAAGGTGTACATCTCTTTCTGCACAACGTCAGTAGTATCACCCACACTACGTAAAAATACCTCCGTATGCTCGAAAACGGGCACACGGATTTCTTTAAAGCCGTAAAGCGAAGCTGTTTCGAGCATTTTACCCTCAACAAACTGCCAGTTATGACTGTTATCGGGCAAAATATCGTTAGTTCCTTTTACGGCGCGATTAATTTCTGCCATTATTTTCTATCCTTTTTTAACAATTTCGCGCCAATCAAGATCGCCGCGTTCAAGACCGTGAATAAGTACCTCGGCTGTTGCAATATTAGTAGCAACAGGAATATTATGAACATCACAAAGACGCAAAAGCGCACTTTCGTCGGGGTCATTGGGTTTGGGATTAAGCGGGTCTCTAAAAAGCAATAAAAGGTCGATTTCATCACAACCGATTCGAGATGCAATCTGCTGTGAGCCGCCCTGTTCACCGCTTAGAAATCCCGTGATTTCAAGACCTGTAGCCTCAGAAACAGTCTTTCCTGTAGAGCCTGTCGCCACAAGGTTATATCTAGATAAAATGCCGCAGTAAGCAATACAAAACTGCACCATTAATTCCTTTTTTGCATCGTGTGCGATTAACGCTATTGTCATATCCATTTTCCTTTCATATCTTTTTTATTTTAGGTAACAGTCTGCTTTTACCCTCAAGCCTGTCCGAAATTCTGAGTAAAGACCTGAAAACCTTACTCCTCTTAGGAAGCTTATGTTTGAGTGAGAATAAACTCATTTCATCGCTTTCAGGAACAATTCCAACAAGCCTTAAAGAAGCAGTATCTATTATCTCATCAATGTTTTTGAATCGCAATTTCCTTTTCTGCTTGTAAATAAATCTGTTAATAATAAGCCTTGCGCTGAGCTTTTGCTCATAAAGCACATCACTTAAATACGCCGCATCTCTTACTGATACGGGGTCAGGCACTGCAACAGTTAAAAACAGAGTGTCCTTTGGCAAGGATAAATACTGTTCTGTATCAATCCCTGCGGGGAAGTCGAAAATTACAATATCAAACATATCTTTTACTGAAAGTGAGAATTTTTTGAGAGCAGTATTATCGATAAGTCCTGTTTTTGCGGGTGCGGGTATTAAAAAAAGACCGTCTTGAAAAGTGCAACTATAAACCGCGTCCTCAATTTCCTTGCCCGACAGAACATCAGACAAATCAAAAACCGCCGTTTTATCTGCACCAAGCATTAAATCAAGACAACGCAAGCCCTCGTCCATATCGACAAGCAAAACCTTACAGCCTTTTCTTGCAAATGCAACCCCAAGTCCCACAGCAATGGTAGATTTACCTACACCGCCCTTGCCCGAGACCGTAGCCAAAACCTTACCCATAAAAATACCTCTTAAAATTCACACTACTTCAGTCAACATTTTAACACATCAACTTTTTTTTGTCAATTTAAAAGGCTTTATTTTTTAAAAAAACAGTGCTGCCGCGCCGTAACTTACAAAAGCAACTATAATTCCCGCCATCAAAACACCAAGCACTATACTTGGGAATGCTTTTTTTAGCGGCATATCAAGCATAGCAGCTACGAGCGCTCCTGTCCAAGCGCCTGTACCCGGTAAGGGAATTGCAACAAAAATTGCAAGTCCCCAAAAAGCATACCTTAAAACTTTTTCTTTATTCTTTTCTGCCTTTGCTTCCAATTTATCTACAACCTTATTAAGCTTATAACTAACACTTCTCATCCAGGCGAATATTCTTTTAATAAATATTATGATAAACGGAATAGGGATAAGATTTCCTATCATTGCAACAGGGATAGCAACCGCGGGAGAAAGTCCCATTCCCGTAGCGTACGGAATAGCACCTCTGAGCTCTATAACAGGCACCATTGAGATGAAAAGTGTAGTAAGAATTTTACCGAAAAATGTATGAAACAGAAAGTTTATCATTTTTTTATCCTCCCTAAAACCGAAGCAAATATTTTCCCTGCAAATCCTATAAGAAATTTGAAATTAACTACTGTAAGCAATATAAGACATACTGCTTGAATTGGTATCCATAATGATAACTCAAAGACCATAACTGCCGCCTGAATAAAAATTATGACAGTGTTTAAAGCAATATGCCAACCGTAAAGCTTATATTCAATATATTTCTGTGAGTTAACCGCTCTTATTATAAACACAATTAAATAGCTTACAACTGTAGCCAATGCGGCACCCTGCACCCCTAAGGCAGAGGGAATCAGCAGGAAATTGAGCACAACATTGATTGCCGCTCCCAAAAATGCTGTTAAAAATGAAATTACACTTTTTTTGGTTACAACATAAACCGAGCCCGCAAAGGAGGTGAATGCCGTAAAAATCATTGCAATCGACAAAAGCGGCACATATTTCCACGCTTCATAATAATCTGCCGCTGTAAGCAGCTTTATAACAGGCTTTGCAAAAGCAATAACCGCCGAGCCTGCTAAAAACATAACCGCTTGGAATGAGCCCCACACCTTGCTGTAAAAGAGCGAGTGCTCCTGCTTGTTACCGTCATCCTCAGTAACAGCTGAAAACTGCCACGCCTGCATAAAGATACTTGAAACAAGTGTCAGTAACGTTGGTAATTTATAAGAAACCGTATAAATACCGTTAGCGGTACTGCTTATCATTTCGTTTACCATATACCTGTCAGAAACACTTGTTATCCACCAAAAAACAGTTGTGGGTATAAGCGGTATACTGTATTTTAGTAATGAAGTCAACACCGCCTTGCTCGGCTTAAAAGTAATCTCGCGCCAAAGCTTTTCTTTTATAACAAGTATTACAGTGCAAAGCGAATCGGCAATCACAACAGACAGTACATAGCCAGTAACACCGATATTAAGCACCGCTAAAAACAGGATATTGAAAATTATCACAAGCAATGTATTGATAATTCCCTGTAAAGCGAAAAGCCCTGTTTTACCTATCGCCCTTATGTACTGCGAGCAAAGCGCATGATAGCAGGCCGCCAGTGTATAAACCACGATAAGCCATATATAGCCCTTGAAATCTTCAACAATTCTAAGAATCGGTGAAATCGCAAAAAACAGTACCGCTCCCACAGTAATGCAGAAAAAACCGAAGGTGAAAACACTTTTTCGGTCGGACTCCTTATCCATTGCGAAACGGAAGACTCCCTCGGTAATCCCTAAAGAAATAATCGGGAAAAGCAAATTTGCTGTCTGTGTTATAAGGTCGGCTGTGCTGTAATCCGAAGGGGTAAGATATCCCGTGTAAAATCTTACCATAAGAAAAACAAGCAATTTTGAGCCGAATGTTCCAAGACTTATAAGCAACGTATTCGACAAAAGTGTTTTATATTTATTTTGTGACAAGATATCACCCCTTGTTTTAAATGCAAAATGCAAAGTGCAAAATGCAAAATTATAATTATAATTAAAGAGTTTCTACTTTAATAAGGTTTGTATTACCCGATTTGCCGTTTGTGACACCGCCTGTAAGCACCATCCTATCTCCCGCTTCAAGCTTCAGCGCTTCTTTTGTGAGCTTTGCGGCGGTATAAAACAGAACATCTGTAGAGGTATAATTCTCACACATCACAGGCACAACCCCCCATGAAAGCGACAGCTTTCTCCACGTCTTTTCTTCTGTAGTAATACCTATAATAGTAACGTGAGGTCTGAATCGCGATACCATACGCGCCGTCATTCCCGAAAGCGAGCACACCGCAATGGCTTTAGCATCAATGTCTATTGCCATACCGCAGGTTGCGTGAGAAATGGCATCAACCGTATTCTTTATCTTAAACTCACGGTTTAAAAACCTCTTTGTGTAATGAATATTCTGCTCAGTGCTTACAGCTATTCTAGCCATAGTTTCAACCGATTTCACAGGATACTGTCCCGCCGCAGTTTCACCCGACAGCATAATAGCACTTGTTCCGTCATACACAGCATTTGCAACGTCAGAAATTTCTGCTCTGGTAGGTCTTGCATTGTGAATCATAGATTCAAGCATTTCGGTTGCAGTTATAACACGCTTACCGAGCAGTCTGCACTTGGTTATAAGCTTTTTCTGTATCTGCGGCAATTCTTCAAAGGGAATCTCAACACCCATATCGCCGCGCGCTATCATTATACCGTCACATTCCTCACAGATTTCTTCTATATTATCCACGCCTGAACGGTTTTCAATTTTAGCAATGATATCAATATCAGTTGCACCGTTTTCCTTTAAAAATCCCTTAACATCAATCAAATCCTGACGACAGGAAACAAACGAGCAGGCAAGAAAATCTATACCGTGTTTAATACCGAAAAGAATATCCTGCTTGTCCTGCTCACTCAAATATATCTGTTTAAGTGTTTTGTTGGGAAAGCTCATACTCTTTCTGTCAGAAAGCTCGCCGCCGATTACCACCCTGCATTTAACATCAGTTTCAGTAGTTTCCAAAACCTCAAAGGACAAAAGTCCGTTGTTTAGTAGTATAGTGTCCCCTGTTTGCATTTCCTTTGCAAGATTTTTATAGTTGACTGAAACCTTGGTTTCGTCACCCTCGGTTTCCTTAGCTGTAAAGGTGAAACAATCACCGTCATTCAAAAAAACCTTTCCGTTTTTAAAGGTCTTAATTCTATATTCAGGGCCTTTGGTATCAAGCAAAATCGCAATAGGCAATCCTAGCTTTTGGCGCACCTTTTTTATTACCGCGATTCGCTCAGCGTGGTCTTCATGTGTATTATGTGAAAAATTAAGTCTTGCAACATTCATGCCCGCAAAACACATTTTTGTGATTGTTTCTTCGTCCGAGCAAGCGGGACCTATTGTGCATACTATTTTTGTTTTTCTGATAATGTTTTCCAACCAAAACACCTCTCACCTAAAAACGTTTACAGGATATGTAAACCTACCCATTTTACATTTATTTTACCACGAAACCCTCAAAATAACAATAGAAAAACAAAAATTAATAATTTATACCTCCGTCGCTAAGCGACAGATTATCTCTTCACTTTTCACTATTACCTATTCACTATTTAAAGGGGCTGTCTCACTAAGGTTAAAATGCGCAAATCAGCGAAGCCATATATCACCGTTGGCTCCCTCTGACGAGGGAGGCATGGTTTGTGCAAATTGTCTTTAGTGAGACAGCCCCTTTAAATTTATTCCATCTGTCTGCCTAAGAAATCTGCCGCAACGGTAACAAGCTTAACATCACTTTCATTAGCGTCAGCACCTGTTTCATCGCACATAAGCACCACCGCGCCGCTCACATCACCCGCATTTATAATGGGCACACCTACTTTAACCTCTCGCTTAATACCCTCTAAAGCCTCAAAACCGTTGTGCCCCTCAAAATTCACTGTTTTTCTCTGCTCCATTATATCCTCTAACGAGGCAGTAATGCGCCTTTCAAGAACCTCTTTTTTAGAAATTCCCGCCGCCGCAACACAGTGATCGCGGTCACAGATTACCACGGGAAACTTGGTGCTTTTCGAAATCGCCTCGGCATACTGCCCAGCAAACTCCGAAAGCTCGCCTATCGGAGAATACTTTTTAAATACCACTTCCCCGCCTATACCTGTGTAAATCTCAAGCGGATCTCCCTCACGAATCCTCATAGTCCTTCTAATTTCTTTCGGAATAACCACACGACCAAGGTCGTCTATTCTACGAACTATTCCTGTTGCCTTCATATATTTACTCCTTTTCTCTACTCTAAAATGTGCCAAAAACCCAGTATTTA
>CAYQFD010000062.1:0-7565 GCA_964416795.1 uncultured Ruminococcus sp.
CCTGCCATCTTATCGCCGACAGAAATCTTACGCTTCTGAGCGATATAGCAACGAACAACCACATTAACACCTGGGGATAATTCTGAAGAGTTTTCCCTTGTGAATACCTTTACGTCAACGATTGTACCGTATTCACCGTGAGGAACTCTCAGGGATGTATCTCTTACCTCACGTGCCTTTTCGCCGAAGATTGCACGAAGCAGCCTTTCTTCAGCGGTAAGCTCGGTTTCACCCTTAGGTGTAACCTTACCTACAAGAATATCACCTGCAGTTACCTCAGCACCGATACGAATGATTCCGCGCTCGTCAAGGTCTTTCAGTGCATCGTCACCAACGTTTGGAATATCTCGTGTGATTTCTTCGGGACCAAGCTTAGTATCTCTTGCTTCAATTTCATATTCCTCGATATGAATTGAAGTATAAATATCGTCACGAACAAGGCGCTCATTGATAAGAACAGCATCCTCATAATTGTAGCCTTCCCATGTCATAAAGCCGATAAGGGCATTACGTCCAAGAGAAATTTCACCCTTGCTTGTAGCAGGACCGTCAGCAATAACCTCGCCCTCGGCAATTTTCTGACCGACCTCAACAATAGGCTTCTGGTTTATACAAGTGCCGTGGTTAGAACGCAGGAACTTAATGAGCTTATACTCATCAATTTCGCCGTTTGTTGCACGGACTGTAATAGAATCAGCAGATACGAATGTAACCTCACCCGCTCTGCGAGCAAGTACTACAACACCCGAGTCAACGGCTGCTTTATATTCCATACCTGTAGCTACAATCGGGTTTTCAGGCCTTAATAGCGGTACTGCCTGCTTCTGCATGTTTGAGCCCATGAGCGCACGGTTTGTATCGTCATTCTCAAGGAAGGGGATCATA
This sequence comes from uncultured Ruminococcus sp., assembly GCA_964416795.1. Classification (GTDB taxonomy): domain Bacteria; phylum Bacillota; class Clostridia; order Oscillospirales; family Acutalibacteraceae; genus UBA737. The sequence goes on from CAYQFD010000062.1 coordinate 886, forward strand.
GCAGTAGCAACCGATACTACCATCTTAGGCGAAACGTCCATATATTCAGCCTTTGAAGACTCTACTTCCTGGAAACCGTCACGGTAACGTGCATTAACCTTGCGGTTTGCAAAGCAACCGTTCTCATCCAGAGGCTCGTTAGCCTGTGCGACTACGTAATCGTCCTCTTCGTCAGCAGTCATATACTTTACTTCGTCTAATACTTTACCGTTTTCAACCTTGCGGAAGGGTGTTTCGATAAAGCCGTATTTATTAATTTTTGCAAATGTTGCAAGATAGGATATAAGACCGATGTTAGGTCCTTCAGGAGTTTCGATAGGACACATACGTCCATAGTGAGTATAGTGAACGTCACGAACCTCGAAAGATGCACGGTCTCTTGACAAACCGCCCGGACCTAAGGCTGACAAACGGCGCTTATGAGTAAGCTCTGATAACGGGTTTGTCTGATCCATAAACTGTGACAGCGGTGAAGAACCGAAGAATTCCTTGATTGCAGCAACAACAGGACGGATATTGATAAGTGACTGAGGTGTGATATTGTCGGGATCCTGAGCCTGCAAGGTCATCTTTTCGCGAACAACACGCTCCATACGTGAAATACCGATACGGAACTGGTTCTGCAAAAGCTCACCTACAGAACGGATACGACGGTTGCCCAAGTGGTCGATATCGTCAATGTTACCTACGTTATGAGGAAGACCTAAGAAATAGCTTACTGTTGCAAAAATATCATCAACCGTAATGCTCTTAGGAATAAGATCATCCTTGCGGTCTAAAATAGCATTACGGATATCTTCCTTACTGTCATTAGACTCGATTATTTCTTTAAGAACTGCAAAGGAAACAAGCTCATTGATACCGAGAGAATCAAGCTCTGCTAATTCTTCTGCTGAGAAATCAACAAAATCACCAAGGCTTACCATTCCGTTTGAAAGGACCTTAACCTCGCTGATATTTCCTTCAAAATCGCTTACATTAATGTAAACCGAATTTACACCCTTTTTCTCGATTTCGGTTGCCAATTCCTTAGAAACTGTAGTTTCGGGTTCTGCCAAAAGCTCGCCTGTCATAGGATCTACTACAGGACGTGACAAAACAGCTCCTTTAATACGGGGAGCAATACTAAGCTTCTTATTGTATTTATAACGTCCAACACGTGAAATATCGTATCTGTGAGCATCAAAGAACAACTGCTCAAGATAGCTCTGTGCGCCTTCGATTGTTACAGGCTCACTGGGTCTTAACTTCTTATAAACCTCTACAAGAGCTTCTTCTACAGACTTTGTATCATCCACGTCCAAAGTGGCAGCAAGACGCTCGTCCTCACCGAAAACTTCGCGGATCTGGTCGTTTGTTCCAAGACCTAAAGCACGGATAAGAGTGCTCAGCGGCAGTTTGCGGTTCTTATCTATACGAACATATAAAACATCCGATACAGATGTTTCATATTCAAGCCAGGCTCCTCTGTTTGGAATAATGGTGGAGGAAAAGAGCCTTTTACCTGTTTTCTCGTCTACCTTCTCTGCAAAATATGCACCAGGAGAACGAACCAACTGAGAAACAATAGCGCGTTCAGCACCGTTAATTACAAATGTTCCTGATTCAGTCATCAACGGGAAGTCACCCATTGATACTTCGCTTTCCTTAATTTCGCCCGTTTCATTGTTGATAAGACGCGCGATTACACGCAAAGGTGCAGAATATGTCGTATCCCTTGCTTTACATTCAGTAACATCGTATTTAGGTTCATCGTCAAGGCGATAGTCAACAAAGCTCAACTGCAAATTACCGCTGTAATCGGTAATGGCAGACATTTCTCTGAAAACTTCCTTTAATCCTTCCTCAACAAACCACCTGTACGAATCCTTCTGAATTTCAATAAGGTTTGGCATATCAATGACCTCATTGATTTTTGAAAAGGTCATACGTGTGTTGCCGCCCAATTTTACAGGCTTTACCATTGAAGTTGACTTCATAGGTTTACAATCACTCCTCCACAGAATTTCGGCATATTTAGTGCCTTTTGGGAATAAAAGACAACAGATATTGCGCTCTCTAGTTATGACAAAAAACATCGTCAAAAAATCATAGGGCGCATAATACCCCATCATCATTAGTAATTTACAATTATATACTAATTTCTACCATAAGTCAAGCACTTATTTTCGATTTTTTCAAAAAATCGAAAATAATGCAAAATGCGAAATGCAAAGTGCAAAACAAGAGATTATTATCACTTATTTTAAAACAATCAACCCCCGAAACTGTGATACAGTTTCGGGGGTTGATTTAATTTTGCATTTTGAATTTTGCACTTTGCATTAATAAGCTTTTCCCCAATAAAGCATAGACTTTGCTTTTTTGCCGCAGCAAGCACAGGTGTCTGAAATTTCTTCCTGTTCAAACGGGATACAGCGCGAGGTTACGCCTGCAACCTCTTTGAGCTTATCCTCACATTCTCTGTCGCCGCACCACATAGCTCTTATAAAGCCAGGCTTTGTTTCGGCAATTTCTTTCATTTCGTCGAGATTATGCGCATCATAGGTCATAATATTTCTGCGCTCTAATGCTTTATTGTAAAGACCGTCGCGAACAGCTTTCAAAAGCTCGGGGATTTCAGTTTCTAGTTCATCAAGCGACACTACTGTCTTCTCACCGTTATCTCGGCGAACAACAACACAAACGTTGTTTTCAATATCGCGCGGACCCAGCTCTATGCGAAGCGGTACACCCTTCATTTCGTACTCTGCAAACTTCCATCCTGGTGACTGCTCACTGTCATCAAGCTTTACGCGACAAACATTTTTAAGTCTGTTATAAACCTCTGCCGCCTTATCAAGCACACCCTCTTTATGAGAGGCAATCGGGATAATTACAGTCTGAATGGGAGCTACAGCAGGGGGTAATACAAGACCGCTATCGTCACCGTGAGTCATAATAAGTGCGCCGATAAGTCTTGTTGTAGTACCCCAAGAGGTCTCATAAGGATTAACCTTTCTGTTTTCTTTATCCGTATATTCTATTTCAAAAGCCTTTGCAAAGCCATTTCCGAAATAGTGAGAGGTTCCGCTCTGCAAAGCCTTACCGTCATGCATAAGAGCTTCTATAGTATATGTGTCTTCCGCACCTGCGAAACGCTCTTTTTCGGTCTTTACGCCCTTGACAACCGGCATTGCAAGGACATTTTCTGCAAACTCAGCATAAACATTAAGCATCTTAATGGTTTCGGCCTTTGCTTCCTCTGCAGTAGCGTGTAGGGTGTGACCCTCCTGCCATAAGAATTCACGCGAGCGAAGGAATGGGCGCGTTGTCTTTTCCCATCTTACCACACTGCACCACTGGTTATAAAGCTTCGGTAAATCACGGTAGGAATGAACAATATTCTTAAAATGGTCGCAGAAAAGAGTTTCAGAGGTAGGACGCACACACATTCTTTCTTCCAGCTCTTCCTCACCGCCGTGTGTTACCCAGGCAACCTCGGGCGCGAAGCCTTCAACGTGGTCCTTTTCTTTCTGCAAAAGACTCTCAGGAATGAACATAGGCATATAAACATTCTCATGCCCCGTTTCCTTAAATCTCGAATCCATTTCCTTTTGAATGTTTTCCCAGATTGCATATCCGTAAGGTCGGATAATCATACAACCCTTAACCGACGAATAATCTATAAGCTCAGCCTTAATGCACACATCTGTATACCATTTGGCGAAGTCCTCATCCATAGAGGTGATCGATTTTACAAGTTTTTCCTTTGCCATTTCAAACGGGATACTTATGTATCCTCAAACCCGCCTTTCATATTTGCATATTCTTATATATTATAAAGTAGTTTCATTTAATTTGCAATAGTTTTATTTTTAATTATAAAATTATACCGAAAAAATTAAAATTCTATTGACAAACTGCGATTTTGCGCATATCATTTGATTAGTACTTGCTTCGTCATTCGGGGCAGACATTTTCAGGAGGATTATTTATGATATTTGAAAAAATTAAAACTATTTTAGCAGAACAGCTTGATGCTGACATTGATGAAATGACAATGGAAACAAACATTGCAAGGGACTTAGGCGCAGACAGCTTGGATGTTGTAGAATTGCTTATGTCTATTGAAGATGAATTTGAAGTTGAAATTCCCGATGAGGAAATTGAAAATATTAAAACAATCGGCGACCTTACCGACTACATTCAGAACAATATGTAACTGAAATTTTTAAAGCCCGTCAAAGAGACACTCTTTGATGGGCTTTTATTTTTATCCAACCTCTGCATACCAGTTGTTCTTTTCAACACCGTTAGCTTCAATATAAGCTTCGGGGGTTATATCGTCATATATAAATGAGTGAATAAGTTTTTTTGCGAAATCAATATCATAATAAACCACCGAGCCGGCACTTGTCTGCGGAGAGGACATCAAATATTCCTTTTGAGGAATACGTGCCTGTTCAAAGGTAGGTGAATCAAGCAAAATCGAAAAGGCAAGACTTATAATCTTTGAGTATGAAAGCGAAGTTTCCGAACACGGAATAAGTGATTTTGCCAGCTTAACATACTGACTTTTACCTATGCTAAGCGCTTTATTGAAAAGCTGTTCCATTACGTATCTTTGGCGATCTGTTCTGCCGTAATCATCGGTAGTTCCCCATATATTTGCAACATATCTGATTCTTGAATAGGCAACCGCCTGAACGCCGTTAAGATGATGCTTACCAGGGGTTGTTATATAGTACTCCTTAGCATCAAGTCCCAAATTCCCGCAAATTTCATCTATACATCCGTTTAACAGGCGGTCAGAATAGTCACCACTTCTACTTACCTCTGAAGAGGTAAGCTCTGCTTCTATACCGCCTACCGCATCGATTATATCAATCATTCCGTAAAAATTAACGGTTGCATATTCAGAAATATCTAAATCGAAAATCTGATTTAGCGTTTTGATTGCAAGCTCAGGGCCACCTTTAGCATAAGCTGAGTTGATTTTATTATAATTGGTATACCCGTCTTTAACAATCGGCACAAAGCTGTCGCGCATTACCGAAATTATTTTAACCTTATTTGTTTTGGTATTAAGGCTTAAAATCATAATACTGTCCGAATTACCCGAAAACACATTGGGGTCTCTTGTATCAATTCCGAAAAGTGCAACATTAACGATTTTTTTATCTATAACATCTTCGAAACCAAGGTCTTGGGGTATGTCGGTTATATCGTTGTAGTTATAATTAAATATTGAAACAAGCATGGTTGCTGCTACACCTAAAAGGACAAATATACACAATAACAGTGCCAGCACCGTCTTTTGCCATTTTTTACGACGTTTCCACCAGCCAGCCTTTTTGTGCTTCTTTTTTGAATAGTGTTTTAGGCTGGATTCTTTTTTAGAAGAATAAACATCCACAAATTCCTGTTTTTTTTCTAACGAGGAATCCGAAATAACATCTTCGAACCCATCCTTAGAATAATCAATATTGACTTTAAAATGATTGAATTCCTTGTTTTCCATAAATAACTCCTATAACTTTGAAAACTATGACTGACCAGAGCTTATACTGCTTTCTGTTTTTTCATTATTTTTCTTTATCACAGGCGGTTTATATCCGCTTGCATACCAGTCATTTTTTGATACTCCGTTCGATTTTATATATTCCTCAGGTGTAATATTATCATAAATAAACGCGTGGATAATATTTGCCGCAAAATCAAGGTCGTAATATACTATTGAGCCCGCACTTGTTTGCGGAGCTTTCATTGTGTATTCAATCAACGGCACTCTGCTCTCTTTAAAGGTCGGCGAGCTTAATAAAACCTTTGTAGCAAGATTTAAAATCTCGGTATATGAAAGCGAGGTTTCACAGCAAGGCGCCAAGGTGCTAATCAGCTCTACATACCGCGTTTTATCCATTTTGGTTGCCTTTTTTAAAAGCTGTTCAAGAATCAAACGTTGACGGTCGGTTCTGCCGTAATCGTTAGATGTTCCCTCTGCGTTGGCGAAATATCTTATTCTAGAATACAAAACTGCCTTGATACCGTTTAAATTGTTTTTACCCGCCGTTATTTTGTAATCCTCTTTATTTCCGCCGTATTTCTTTGCCTCTTGCCCGATTTTTGCATTAAGATAAGACAGCTCGTCCTCTGTGACAGTAACCTCTACACCGCCTACTGCATCAATAATTTCTTCCATTCCTGAAAAATTCACTGTTGCATACTCGGTAATATCAAGCGCAAAAACCTTGTTGAGAGTCTTTATTGCAAGCTCAGGACCTCCCGAAGCATAAGCCGAATTTATCTTAGTATACTGAGTTTTCCCGTTCTTTTCAATAGGCACAAAGCTATCCCGCATTACTGAAATCAACTTAATTTCCTTAGAACTCTTATTAATGCTTAAAATCATAATACTGTCCGAACGTCCCGAAAAGGATTCTTCAGCCCGTGTATCAACGCCGAAAAGCGCAATATTAATTATATTTTCACTGGTAGGCTCGTTAGCCTCTAACTTTTCAGTGGATATATTATTGTAATTATAATTAAAATTTTTCTTAACATATATAATACCAAACGCTGTAATAACGATAGCTAAAGCCGTAAGGATACATAGAAAAATCAAAAAAACCGAAAGGGCTTTGCGCTTGTTTTGTGTACCGATTTCTTTCTCTTCCATTGTATTCATCCTTTCCTAGGGT
>CAYQFD010000063.1:0-7560 GCA_964416795.1 uncultured Ruminococcus sp.
CGCATTTTTGAATTATGAGCTCCATCTTGTCTGCCTTGGGAAGACCTTGAAAGAGGAAAATGTTGATTCCAAGCGAAGTGTTGTTATAGTTTTCTTCTATTATTTGGGCAATAACGGTATCATTTTCGATGTTTTCTATTGTGCAGAGGTGGCTTTGCCCGTTATCTGATACTAAAAAACTATCTCCAATATTCATTCTGAGAACATTTTTTATATGATTGTAATCATTGCCTTTTATAAGGTAACAGTTGCCCTCACGCATATTTTCTTTGCTAAAAAAATTAAACATTCTAAAACCTCACTTCATCGTTAGTTTCTGTTAAGCATTGAGAATTTTTTTGGTGTAATACCTTTGATTTTTTTGAATACTGTGGCAAAATAGTTGCTGTCATTAAAGCCGCAGTCGGTTGCTATCTGTGTTACAGGCAAATTGGTTTCGGTGAGTAGCTTTTCGGCAGCAGAAATTCTGATGTTATTTATATATTGGTTAAGTCCGATACCTGTAATCTCTTTAAAAAGCCTTGAAAAGTGACTGGTGCTAAGAGCGAATTTTTTTGCAAGAAAGCCAAGGCTAAGGTCAGATGAATAGTTTTCAGAAATGTATTTTACAGCTTCCTTAACTGTGAGGTATGAGTCATCTAAGTTCTTTGTTTCTTCCTTTGTCCGATAGCGCGAAATAAGCACCAAAAGCTCGCATAAAAGTAATTTTTGCACCTCTCTGTAATCCTTGCTTTTGTGCCTTTCTTCACGTTCTATCCTGTTTATAATTTCTTTTAAAATGTGTTGTTTTTCATGTGGGATACGGATATAATTATCGCTTTTCAGCTCATCTATGTATTGTTGATATGCTTCTCCTGCAAAGCCGTCGTCAAAAGAGAATAGTGCGCGTTCGGTTTTGAGTTTTTTTTCGCTGTTGGTTTTATGAAAAACACCTTTCGGGACAAAAATCATATCGAGAGGCTCTAACAAATAAATATTATCTCCTATAAGATAACGTGTAACACCCTTTTCAAGTATATAAAGCTCATGACTGTTATGGTAGTGGGGAACCGCCATTGCATAGTCTTTTTCGCGGGTTCTTTTTTCAAAAAAATTTATTTGATTGTCAACGATAATTTCCACAAAATCACTCCCAAGATGAGTTTAACATAAATGATAATATAAAACAAGCAAAATTTTAATGTTTTTTAGAATAAAAAGCAAGTTTTTAAAGGAAATTAAAGAAAAAATGTTTTATTATATACTTGAAATATTAAATGGGAGGTCTAAACCATGGAATTTAAAAAGCAAGCACGACCTGAAAGAGTTATACAGTTTGGTGAGGGCGGTTTTTTACGCGGCTTTGCTGACTGGATGTTGCAGATACTCAATGAAGAAACTGAGTTTTGCGGTAATGCGGTTGTTGTACAGCCGATTGAAAACGGTCTTTGCGACCTTTTGCAGTCACAGGACTGTGTTTATACACACATAATGCGTGGTATGAGCGAGGGCAAGCCTCAAGTAGAAAAGAAGATAATCAATACAATCGCAAGAACCGTAAAGCCTTATGATGACTATGAGGAATATTTAAAATTAGCAGAAAACCCTGATTTCAGATTCGTTTTCTCTAATACTACCGAATCGGGTATTGCCTATGTAGCAGAGGATAAGCTGAGCGATACACCTCCAAAGTCCTTTCCTGCTAAGGTAACAGCTCTGCTTCATAAAAGATTCACTTTAGGTCTTGGCGGTTTCATTTTCCTGCCTTGTGAGCTTATTGATAAGAACGGCGAAACCCTAAAGAGTATTATTTTGAAATATGCTGATGATTGGAATTTGGGCGAAGAATTCAAGTCATTTGTTGAAAACGATAATATTTTCTGCAACACCTTGGTTGACAGAATTGTTACAGGATATCCAAGGGATGAAAAAATTGAACTTCCTTATGAGGATAAAATGCTTAACACAAGTGAGCTGTTTCATTTATGGGTAATCGAAGGTCCTAAGAGCATTTTAGAGGAGCTTCCCTTTGACAAAGCAAAGCTTAATGTTATTGTGACTGATAACCTTGAAATGTACAGAACACGAAAGGTTAGAATCTTAAACGGCGCTCATACTTCTATGATTCCTTACGCTATGCTTAAAGGAATTGAAACTGTTAAGGACTGTATGGATAACGCCGAAATGTATGAATTCCTTAAAAAGTGTCTGTTCGAGGAAATTATTCCCACACTTGATTTAAGCCGTGAAGAATTGCTTTCTTATGCTGACAGTGTTTTAGAAAGATTTAATAATCCTTACATTAAGCACTATTGCGCTTCTATTTCTCTTAATTCTGTAAGTAAGTTTAAGGTAAGAGTATTGCCCTCATTGCTTGAATACATAAAGAGAACAGGCAAAAATCCCGAAAACCTTGTGTTCTCGCTTGCTAAGCTAATCGAATTTTATAAAAAGGGCACTCCTAATGACGATGCAGATGTAATGAAGTTTATGAAAGAGAAGTCGGTTGAGGAAATTCTTGCAAATACTGATTTTTGGGATACTGATTTGACATTCCTTGCTAGCGAGGTTTCAAAATATGTTGATTAATAAGCTTGACAATGTAGATATAAACCTTTCAAACGGTCACAAATACGCGGTTTGTGATATTAGAGAGGGCGAAAATATTGTTAAGTACGGTCAGCCGATAGGTCACGCTATATGTGATATAAAAAAGGGTGAGCACGTACATACCCATAACCTTAAAACCAATCTTTCGGGCAATCTCGAATATACATATAATTATAAGGATTATGGAGTTTTGCCAAGAGATAATATGCCCACCTTTGAGGGTTATATCCGCGAAAACGGGGACGTAGGAATACGTAACGAAATATGGATAGTCAATACGGTAGGCTGTGTTAACAAGGTTGCGGAAAAGCTTGCTGAAATTACGGGGGCTAAGTGCTTTGTGCATCCCTTTGGCTGTTCTCAACTGGGTGACGACCAGAAAACAACACAGCTAATCCTCAAAGGAATGGTAAATCACCCAAATGCTGCGGGTGTGCTCGTTTTGGGACTTGGTTGTGAAAACAACAATATTGAGGTTTTCAAACAGGTTCTTGGTGACTACAATGAGGACAGGGTTAAGTTCTTAAACTGTCAGGACTGTGAGGACGAGATAACCGAAGGTGTAAGAATTATTGAAGATTTAAAGAAGTATGCCGCAAAATTTGAGCGTGTAAAAATAGGTATTGATAAGCTTAAAATCGGGCTTAAGTGCGGCGGAAGTGACGGTCTTAGCGGTATTACGGCAAACCCACTGGTTGGCGAGCTTTCGGATATGGTTATTTCCTACGGCGGCAGTTGTGTGCTTACAGAGGTTCCCGAGATGTTTGGTGCAGAGCATCTGCTTATGGAAAGATGTGAGAGTAAAGAGGTTTTCCAAAAAACCGTTGACCTTATTAATAATTTCAAGGATTATTACACAAGGCATAATCAGGTTATATATGAAAATCCGTCACCGGGTAATAAGGCGGGCGGAATCACGACCTTGGAGGAAAAGTCACTCGGTTGTATTCAAAAGGGCGGACTTTCAAATGTTGTGGACGTTATAGATTACGGGCAGACTGTAACTAAAAACGGTTTAACACTTTTAAACGGTCCGGGTAACGATATCGTTGCCATTACTAATTTAATGGCGGCAGGTGTTCATATGATACTTTTCACAACAGGCAGAGGAACTCCTGTGGGAGCACCTGTTCCGACAGTCAAGATTTCCACTAACGGTCAGTTGGCAGAAAAGAAAAAGTATTGGATTGACTTTGATGCTTCGCCTATAGCAGAGGGAAAAAGCAAAAGCGATTTAGCCGAAGAGCTTCTTGGCTATATTTTGGGTGTGGCATCTGGTAATCGAACACAGAACGAAAAGCACGCTTACAGTGAAATTTCGATTTTTAAAGACGGTGTAACCTTGTAATAGATAGGAGGAAGAAAAATGTTTATTAAAACTTCGCCTGAGGCTGCAGGTGTTCCTTCAAGGGCAGTAAGAAAATTTTTTGAAAATTTTGAAGGCTGTAAATTTTCCACCCATTCTATTTTAATGGCAAGAGGAAATAAAATTATTGCCGAAAAGTATTACAAGCCCTTTGATGAAAATTTTCTTCACAGAATGTATTCTGTTTCAAAAAGCTTTGTATCCTTAGCGGTCGGCTTCTGTATTGAGGATGGTCTTTTATCGCTCCAAGATAAGTTTATGAAATTCTTCCCCGAATATAAAGAGTATGAATGTGACAACCTTAATGAAACTACTATCGAAGATATGCTTACTATGTCGACTTCTGTAGACGACCCGTTTTATTGGTTTTGTAAGGGTGTTACAGACCGTGTTCCTGCATATTTTAAGGCAAAACCCGAAAAGATACCTGGCACACTTTTCCAGTATGACAGTCCGGCTTCATTTATGCTGTGCGTTATAGTTGAAAAGCTTGTAGGCAAGCCTTTCCTTGATTATCTTAGGGAAAAATGCCTTGATGACATTGGTTTTTCCAAGGAAGCATACTGTCTTAAAGCACCTGGTGGTCACTCGTTCGGCGATTCGGGTGTTATGTGTACTGCAACCGACCTGCTTAAGTTTGCGCGTTTTGTTATGAACAAGGGCGAGTGGAACGGTAAGAGGTATTTTAAAACTGATTATCTTGAAAAAGCAATTTCAAAAATGGTATGTAACGAGCGTGATGGATTTTTAGACGGTCACCGCGGTTACGGTTACGGTTATCAGATTTGGAAAGCACCCCGTGACGGATTCGCCTTTGTCGGTATGGGTGACCAATTTGCAATTTGTGACACAAAAACCGATTTTATATTTATTATTAATTCGGACAATCAGGGAAGCACAGCCTCAAGACCTGTTTTTTATAATGAAATATACAATCACCTGATACCCGAGTTTTGCGATACACTTCCCGAAAATGAAGAAGAATACAAGAAACTTAAATCCTGTCTTGAAAACGGCGAGCTTGTGCATCTTTGCTGTGAAGAAAGCAGTGCGTTTGAAGAGAAAATCAACGGTGTTACATACAGGCTTGAAAATAATCCTATGGAAATTGAATGGATAAGGTTTGATTTTGACGGTAAAAAGGGTATTTTCAGCTATAAAAATAAGCAAGGCGAAAAACAACTCCCCTTTGGTATGGGCTATAATGAATTTTCACTTTTCCCAGAGAGTGATTATGCCGATATGATAGTTGAAACCAAGGCTAAAGGCAATAAATACAAGTGTGCGGTGTCAGCTGATTGGGCAGAGGAGAAGAAGCTTCGTCTTAAAGTGCAGATTATTGATAAGTATTTTGGTAATGCGCTCTTTGTATTCTCGTTTAAGGACCAAAGAGTTATGGTTTCTATGCGCAGTCACGCAGAAGCCTTTTTGTGTGAATATCAGGGACTGGCAAAAGGAAGTGTATGTGGTTAAATGCAGAAAATTAAGTCGGTATTGCTGACTGTTTTAGGCACTGCGATTACAGGCTTCGCGGTCAGCACATTTTTAACACCTAATAAGGTTGTTGGCGGTGGGGTTTCGGGTATATCCACCATTTTTTATCAGACACTCAGTATTCCACCGGGACTTACCTTTGCAGTAGTAAACGCTTTATTTTTAATTATAAGCTTCAGGATTTTAGGTAAAAGCTTTGTGCTTAAAACCTTAGTGGGCGCAGGACTGATATCTCTGTTTGTGCAGATTTTTTCTTATTTTCCCCCTGTGACACATAATGTGGTGTTAGCCTCGCTTTTCGGCGGCTTTCTTTACGGACTTGGAATAGCGCTCGCGTTTGTGGCAGGTGCAACAACAGGCGGTACTGATATTTTAGGCAGGCTTTTGCAACATAAATTCCCGCATTTGCCTATAGGAAAATTACTTCTTATAGTTGACGGTGCTGTGATTTTAACCTCGCTTATCATTTTCAAAAATTTTGATTTAGCATTGTTCGGTATAATTTCACTGTTTGTGTCAACCTATTCGATAGATTTTGTGATACGAAAGCTCAATGTTTCAAAAATTGCTTTTGTTATAACCGAAAAAGGCGAAGAAATTGCAAAATATCTGATTTCAACCTCACCGAGAGGAGTTACCCTTATCGATACCGTAGGAGCTTATAAGAATGAGAAGAATAAAATGCTTTTCTGTGCACTTAAAAGCTCAGAGGTTGATTCATTCCAACGCAAGATACTTGAACTCGATAAGGATGCATTTATTGTATATTCCGAATCACAACAAATAAAAGGCAACGGCTTTTTAATTTATAGATAGAAAGGATTTGAATTTATGAAATATGTAAACAACAAAGTAGAAAATTTAAAAATCGCCTATATTGGCGGCGGCTCAAGAGGTTGGGCATGGGGACTTATGTCTGACCTTGCAAAAGCAGAGGATATAAGCGGTGAGGTATATCTTTATGATATCGACTTTGAAGCTGCAAAAAACAACGAAACTATCGGCAACAGAATAAGAAATGTTGAGGGTTGTAAGTCGGTTTGGGATTATAAGGCAGTTGAAACCATAGGTGAGGCTCTCACAGGCGCTGATTTTGTTATAATTTCTATTCTCCCTGCAACCTTCAAGGAAATGGAATCTGATGTACATACACCTGAAGAATATGGTATCTATCAAGCTGTTGGTGATACTGTTGGCCCCGGTGGATATGTTCGCGCTCTCAGAACAGTTCCTATGTTTGAAGAAATCGCCCTTGCGATTAAAGAATATTGCCCTAAAGCATGGGTTATCAATTATACAAATCCTATGACAATTTGTGTAAAAGCTCTTTATAATGCTTTCCCTGAAATTAAAGCCTTCGGTTGTTGCCACGAAGTATTTGGAACTCAAATTTTAATGAAAAAGATGCTTGAAGAAGATTTGGGCTTTGAAAATGTAAATCGTGCTGATATTAGAGTTAATGTTGTGGGCGTCAATCATTTCACATGGCTTACAACTGCTAATTATCAAGGAAAAGATATATTCCCCGAATATAAAAAGTTTGTTGATAAAAATTACTACGAGGGTGTTAACTGTGAATTTGGCGGACATCTGAATGACTGCTTTACTTGCTTCCATAGAGTAAAATTTGATTTATTTAAGCGTTATGGATATATTGCAGCAGCAGGAGACCGTCATTTAGCAGAATTTTGCCCAGGCGATTGGTATTTAAAAACTCCTGAGCAGGTTGAAGAATGGAAATTCGGCTTAACACCTGTTGAGTGGCGTTGGAATGACTTAAAGGAAAGATTAGCCAAGAGTGAACGCCTTGTAAACGGTGAAGAGGAGTTTGTAATCAAGGAAACAGGCGAAGAAGGTGTTGAGCAAATTCGTGCTATTTTAGGTCTTAGAACTCTTACAACAAATGTTAATCTTCCTAATGTTGGACAAATTCCTAATTTACCGCTTGGTGCCGTTGTTGAAACAAACGCAGTATTTTCGGATGATAGCGTAATACCTGTAATGGCTGGGGATATTCCAATGGAAATTTATCCGCTTGTTAGCAGAGTATGCGGCAATCAGGAAATAATTGCTGAAGCTGCTAAAAACCGCGATTTAGAGCTTGCTTTTTC
>CAYQFD010000064.1:0-7536 GCA_964416795.1 uncultured Ruminococcus sp.
TGGTCGTTGCGGTTCTGGTTGTTTTTGTTCTGGTCGTTACGATTTTGGTTGTTTTTGTTATCCATTTGAAATACACCCCACTTTCACAGTTATTATCTACGAAAACGGGGTGCAATATACTAAATTCCAAATAAATTTTGTGCGTTATTGAAGGTTGCTTTTAAAATATTCTCGGTAGTGGTTTCTCTTAATTCCGCAATTTTTTGCGCGGTAAGATATATGAGTGAGGAATTATTTGTTTTAGAACGGTAGGGAACAGGAGCTAAATAAGGTGCATCGGTTTCAAGTAAAATTCGGTCCTCAGGCAGCGTTTTCACAACATCGGGTAGCTTTTTTGCATTTTTAAATGTTATTACACCGCCGATACCTAAATACATTCCTATTTTGAGCAGCTCCTCCGCCATTTCCACACTACCTGAAAAGCTGTGAACAACACCTTTCGGCTTATAATATTTCAGTATTTCGAGAGTGTCTGCGTGGGCATCGCGGTCATGTACTAAAACAGGTAAGCTGAGTTTTTTTGCAAGCTCTAATTGAGAAATGAAAATTTCTTTTTGCTGAGGCTTATTATCCTGTACCCAATAATAGTCGAGTCCGATTTCGCCTATTGCAACACATTTTTCGTGGTGAGCCAATTCTTCGATTTCTGCCACTGTTGTATTAGAATTGAGATTACCCGGATGGATACCTACAGCGGCATAAACATAATCATATTTTTCCGCGAGTGCTAGGGCTTTAAGACTTGACTCCTTATCACAACCGCAGGTTATGATTTTGCCAACACCCTTTTGATTGAATAGTGAAAACATTTCCGCGCGGCACTCATCAAATCTCTCATCCTCATAATGCGCGTGGGTATCAAAAATCAAAGGCTCTTTAAGAGGAGTTTCGTTAAAGAATTCTATCATCTGATTTTAGCACCTGCAGGGATATTATCAATAAACAGAATCTTTACATCGTCATCACTGCAGTCAGCCGCGAGTATCATACCGTTAGATTCTACACCGCAGAGCTTTGCAGGCTTTAGATTTGAAACCAAAACTACAGTATGACCTATAAGGTCCTCGGGTTTATACCATTTTGCAATACCCGAAGCCACAGTTCTGTTGCCAACACCGTCATCAAGGGTGAGTTTTAGAAGCTTTTTAGCCTTAGGAACGGGCTCGCAAGCAATAATCTTAGCCGCTTTGAGTTCTACCTTTGCGAAATCTTCAATGCCGATTTGCTCAATAGTAGCAACGTTTTCCACGGCATTTTCTTTCTGTGCGGCTTCCTGTTCTGCTATGATTTCAGCCATAACCTTTTCTAAATCTAGTCTTGCAAAGAGGGGAGTAGCCTCGCCAACAGAATATTCTTCTACCTCGCCAAATGTAAGGGCATCGTTATCGACGCAAAGTTGCGCTTTAATGCTCTTCGAACTGTCAGGAATAATGGGGGAGAGCATAATCCCTAAAAGACGGATGCATTCAAGCAGATTATAAAGCACAGCTGACAGGCGTTCACTGTTTGCTTCATCTTTAGCGAGCGCCCAAGGTGTTGTTTCGTCAATATACTTATTACAACGCTTAGCCAAGGTCATTACAGCATCGCAGGCATCAGCATTATGGTAAATATCCATATATTTGTAATAGTTATCAATGCACTGCCTAGCGCAAGCGAGTAATTCCTTGTCACATTCTTCGGTTTGGGCTCCTTTTTTAACCTTGCCGTCAAAGTATTTGTTTGTCATAGCAATTGAGCGGTTAACAAGATTACCCAAAGTGTTTGCAAGGTCAGCATTATACTTCGCAATAAATGTTTCGTAGGTGAAAGTACCGTCCTGTATGAAAGGAATTTCAGATAGCAGATAATAGCGCACAGCATCAATTCCAAATCGCTTTGCCAGCTCATCAGGATAAACCACATTACCCTTGGATTTTGACATTTTATCCTCGCCGACAAGCACCCAAGGATGACCTAAAACCTGTTTGGGAAGAGGAAGTCCCAGAGCCATAAGGATAATAGGCCAATAAATTGTATGGAAGCGAACAATGTCTTTGCCTATAACGTGCAAATCTGCAGGCCAGAGCTTTTCGAATTGCTCACCGCTTCCGTCGGGATTATAGCCGACACCAGTAATATAGTTTGAAAGAGCATCAAGCCACACATATACAACGTGTTTCGGGTCAAACTCAACAGGGATACCCCATTTAAATGAAGAACGTGACACGCAAAGGTCGTTAAGGCCTGGCTTTAAGAAGTTATTAATCATTTCATTTTTGCGTGATTCAGGCTTGATAAAATCAGGGTTTTGTTCGAAGTATTCGAGCAGTTTATCCTGATATTTGCTAAGTTTTAAGAAGTATGCTTCTTCTTTAGAGTCGATAACCTCTCTGCCGCAGTCGGGACATTTGCCGTCAACCAACTGTGACTCTGTGTAAAAGGATTCACAAGGCACACAGTATTTACCTTCATAGGTGCTTTTGTAGATGTCGCCCTGCTCGTAAAGCTTTGTGAAAATCTTTTGAATTGCTTTTTCGTGGTAATCGTCGGTAGTGCGGATGAATTTATCGTAATCGGTATTAAGACTGTCCCAAACCGATTTTATAACCGATGCCGCATTATCAACATATTCCTTAGGTGAAATGCCCTGAGCCTTACTGCGCTCTTCAATTTTCTGACCGTGCTCGTCAGAGCCTGTCATAAGGAACACTTCGAATCCCATCATTTTTTTATAACGCGCAATCATATCGGCAAGTACGATATCGTAAGCATTGCCGATATGCGGCTTGCTTGATGCATAGGCAATCGCAGTTGTAATATAAAATTTCTTCTTTTCTGACATTTTAAATTCCTCCTATGGCCTTTCGGTCAGATAAATAAAATATGAAATAACGGTAGTGCATATTCCGTAAATCAAGGCGCTGGTTTGGCTCAACAGTTCACCTGAGCCTCCGAAAGAGGTATATGCGAAAACTATTGCACCCAAGCAAGCACATATTACATAAACTGCAGTTAGAATCAGGTTTGCGCGCTTGATTTTTGTGGCACAGTTGAGTATTGAAGGGAGAGCCAAATAACTCTTTTTGAATATTGCGGGGGCTGAAAAGGTTTCTACAGGTGCAGTCGCGTTTTTATACATATAACTGCCTGCTGAAGACATCACCTTAACCGAGTCATCATAAAGACCTATATAGTCACAAAGCATTTCTTCTGTGAGATTAGGGTCAGTGTTGTTTACAAGCATTGTAACACCTATGTTTGTAAGGTGTCTTAGCTCGTGCGCAATTTTCATATCTACATTATACTGTATAATAAGCAACGCACAGGCTTTCTCGCGGGTTGCCACATAAACGGGGAAATATCCCTGTGCCAAAATCTTGCGGTCAACATCAATGCTCGGAACCTTAATTCCGTGAGTTTCCATAAGGGTGCGGTTGCCTATAAACAAAAGGCGGTTGTCAACCCAACCCGAAATGCCGAGTCGCTCCTCATATTTTACAGTATCTGCATCGGGTAGAACGGTAACATTACTGTCTTTAGTGATTGATTTAAAAATCGGTGCTAAGGTGTTGCCTGTATATTCTGTGAGAGAAGCGGCACGTATTAAAGTGTCATCAAGATTATTTTCTGACAAAACCTGCATTTTATGAAGTGTTACTGTGCCTTTTGGGAATATGTCCGAAGAGTTGATAACAAACGCATTTGCCATTTCAATCTGCTCAGCGCCTGATTTTCCAAGTATTACAGCACCAACCTTACCGAGCTTTTTAGAAGAGCGGTAAAGCGGAAGCGTATCTATAAAGAAAAGACAGGGAAGTGAGGCGAAGCACTGAATTGCACTTGCGGCATACAGTCCGTAAATCAAACCGCCGTAGTACATAGCGCTTGCAATTCCCGAGATAACAGTTAAAATAAGCGAAAGAATTACAATAAGCGGAAGCTTACCGCCTAAAACTGTGTTATAGGTAAGATACTTCATAACCTCAGAAACATTGTCTGTGGGTACAGAAGAAGCTATTAGGGCATCACCCTCAACCGCATTTCGAGCCAATGAAAAAGTAATGGCAGGGTCGCTTATAAGCTTTAAAGCCTGTTTCTTTTGAGCAGAGCCTACAAACCTAAGATTTGTAAGCATATAATTGGCTTTAAAAAATGTACATAAGGCTCTGAAAGATAAGATTATGCACAGAAGTAAAAGAATATCAAGTATATTAAAAGGCTTTAGAATTGCAAAAACTGCAAGGGCAATTGTTGCAATAGAAGCTAACGCCGGCAGAATGTCCGTATTTGCTTTATTTTTGAAAATCTCACCAAGGGACATAAACATTCTGTAGTTCGCAAGCACACTTATTAGTGTAAGCGAAGAACAAACTATCATACCGACCTTAGTTGAGGATAAAATTAATTCTTCAAAAAACGGAATTTTTCCAAGAGCCATAATTATTGCAATCAAAAAAGAGAAAACACTGGCAAAAAAAGCATTGCGGCGTAAAATAGCATAATGTCTTTTAAGCCTTGCCATATCTTTTTCAGAGCTTATTTCATACTCAGGAACAAACTCATCAAAAGCGTTCTTTTCAAGATTATGAGGTGATTTGGACTCTTCATTTACTGTTTCGGGAATTTTCACAAGCTCATTAGTAAGATCAATTTGCTTTGTATTTGTTGAGATGTTGATTTTTTTGGTTGCATCGTCAGATGATACCGGAGTAAAGGTTATAGTAGCAGTATCGCTCATATCCTTTGTGGGAGTAATTGTGGTAGAATCAATGTCAGATATAACGAAAGTGACATTTGATTGCACATTCTTAATTTTTTTAGAAACTGTTTCTTCTGTGTTTTGTGCTTCTGCTACAACTGCCTTTTGAGGTTCTTTTGCAACCGTCAGTTCTTCAAACATTTCATCGTAGGTTTTTGAAAGATCGTCTATAGATTTGGCGCTTTGCTCTCTTAAAATCTCTGCTACAGTTTGAAGCTTATAAAGCGGTTCGCTGTCTTCCGAAGCGTCCTTACCATCTTCATCAATCATATAAGGCATACATTTATCAAGCAGAGAGGCTTTTGGTATAATTTCTTCTTGTAGTACATCAGTTTCTTCATCGTCAGCAATGTGAGTTATTTTCTTTTTTAAACGCTCTAATGCTGCGTGGCTGCTATATTCACCGACTGTTATTTTAGGTGATAATACCTCTTCCTTTGTCATCACTAAGGGTGATTTAACTCCCTTGAAGCCAGACTCCGATGGAATATCCTCTATTTCAAAACGGTCCTTTTTCTTATTAAAAAAACTCATTTATTTCTCCTTTTGCGGACTACTTCATACATAAGCACTCCTGCCGCTACAGAGGCATTAAGGGAATTGATTTTGCCACACATAGGCAGGCTAACAATACCGTCGCACTTTTTTGCGGTAAGTGTACCTATACCCCTGCCCTCGTTTCCTATAACCAAAGCACAGGGGATATCAAAATCAGTGAGTGTATAATCGTCACCGTCCATATCTGCACCGAAAACCCAGACACCGCTTTTCTTTAAGTAATCTATGGTACTGGCAATATTGGTGACGCGCGCAACCTTCATATATTCGAGTGCACCGCTTGCGGATTTTGCAACCGTTGCGTTAAGGGATGCGCTTCTGCGTTTGGGAATTATAATTCCGTGAACACCCGAAGCCTCTGCTGTTCGTATAATAGCGCCCAGATTATGCGGGTCTTCAATTTCATCGCAGATAATTATAAAGGGCTTTTCGTTTCTCATCTTTGCGATTTCAAGGATTTCTTCGGGAGTTGAATAATCCTCAGCAGCGTACATAACTGCTACACCCTGATGGTTAGCACCGCCGCAATAGTAATCAAGCTTTTGGGGGCTTATTTCTTTGATTAAAATTCCTTTTGCTTTGCATTTTGCAATTATGGCTGTGACAGAGCCGCCTGTAACACCGTGGGCTACAAGCAATCTGTCAATCTCTCTGCCTGATCGGACAGCCTCTAAAACAGGGTTTCTGCCGCATATAATATTTGAAGTTTGATTAGTGGTTTTCTCTTCCATTTTATTTTCGCGTCCTATACATAATTATACATAATGCATTATATCACAATTACTTTGTAATTGGAATACCTAATTTCTAAATTTAATAAAAAAATTCCTGACCGTGCGGTCAGGAAAAATTTAAATTATTGTAGTGAGAAGTGAATACATAATCGGAATGGAAATAATGCAAAGCGTATGAGAAATCATCGCCATTGAAGCGCCAGTATTAGTATCACCGCCGTATGCCGCAGGGAATACAACGGTATTAAGTCCGAGCGGTGTGGCGTAGGCAAACAGGCAGAAAGTAATAGTTAGATTGTCAGCACCTATAACCTTTAAAATCAGTACAAATAAAGCAGGAAGTAGGATAAGACGGAAGAAAGATGCTAAATATACTTTTTTGTTTTTTAGCATTTTAAGTACATCATAATCGCCTATTACAAATCCTGTTAGTATCATTGCAATCGGCCCCATACAAGCCGATACATTGCTAACGGTGGTAGTTATAAAAGGCGGAATATAAGGGGTTATATTAAGTAGACCTAACAAAGCACCGATTAATATTGAAATAAATATCGGGCTTAAAAGATTTTTAAAGGGATTAGGTTTTTCGTTTGTTTCGGTTACTAAAACTGAAAATCCCCAAGAATAACAGGCAATATTTAAAGGCAAAGTAAACAATAGATAATTATAAAGTAATTCTTCACCAATTATTGCAGGAACAATTGCATTTCCCATAAATCCGAAATTGCCGAATGTTAAAGCATATTTGTAGATGTTTCTAAGATAACCTTTTTTTACAAAGATGCGTGAAAGTAATGTTGCTATACCAATTGCTATTAAGCATATTAAAATACTGTAAAGCACGGTTTTATAATGGATTTTTAGTGATTCTACTGTGCAGTATTTCATAAAATTGTTAATCACAAGACAAGGAACTATTATGTAGGTCTCGAGTTTTGAAAGCACAGTTGCCGCATTTTCGGGAAGCAGTTTTTTCTTATTAAGAACAAAACCGAATAGAATACACAGAAACATCACAAGCATAGGGGAAAGGGTTGCTTTAAAAGTTGCTAACAATTTTAAGACCTTCTTTGTGTAAAATATCGAAATTATTTTATCACTTGTTTTGTCGCTTTGCAAGATATATTTTCGGGAAATCAAAAAAATACTTTACTTTTTGAAATTTATGTGGTAAAATACCAAAGGTTAATCTGCGGATTAGCATTTTTACCGCTTACTATGCTTTAGGTGACTGCCCTTATGGGAACACCTATGACCTATTGCTTGGTTTGCGGATAATTTTAAAAGAGGTGAAAAAAATGACAAAAGAAACAAAGCAGCAGATTATGGCTGAGTATGCAACTCACGAGGGTGACACAGGTTCTCCTGAGGTTCAGATTGCAGTTCTCACAACCAGAATCAACGAGCTTAATGCTCACTTAAAGGATCATCCGAAGGATAAGCACTCTTACAGAGGTCTTCTTAAAATGGTTGGTCACAGAAGAAACCTTTTAGCATATT
>CAYQFD010000065.1:0-7534 GCA_964416795.1 uncultured Ruminococcus sp.
CAGGCAGACGTAATACCCCTGACCTTTGCAGTATTATGCAGGTTTTGGGTAAAGATGAATGTATAAAGCGTATTGATGAAGCAATAGAATCGTATAAAAAATGATAATAACTAAACAAGAACTAAAAAATAAAATTTTTCAAGGCAATAATTTTCTAGTATATTTTATATTATTTATTTTGAACGTATTGGTATTCTTTGCTATATGGAAGGAAAGCGAGAGTTTAATTTTAGCAATCGTTTTGTCTTTGGTATTAGTAATTTTTATTATAATTGGTTGTATCATTTCTCATAAGGCTGAAAAGAAATTCAGTTTTTCCTATTTATATATTGTGGAAGATGTATTTATCAATATTTCAGTAAAAAAACTATGGAACCCAAAACACTTTCATTATGATAGATTTTATACCGTTAAATTTTCAAAAAACGGTATATATAAATTCCAAAGTTATGGAAAGTTAGTACCTGATGAAACAGATACAGATTATGTTACTGCCACTTATGCAAAGCCGGGTGATAAATATTATATCGCCATATTAGAAAATAAGGGAAAAAGAAGAATAATAGATTGTTTTAATAAAAACTTCTTTACAATCAGCAGTGATGATTTTGAACTTGTTGACGGTAAATATATTTGTAAATAATAGAATAAACACAAAATTCAAGGTGAAAACAATGGAAGAAAAAATTATTTTAACTCAAGAAGAAAACACCTCTCCTTCTAATTTCATCCACGATTTTATTGACGAGGACTTAAAAGAAGGGGTTTACAAAAAGGTTCAGACACGTTTTCCGCCTGAGCCTAACGGATATTTGCATATAGGTCATGCTAAGGCTATCTGCATTGACTTTGCAACTGCCGAAAAGTATGGCGGAAGCTGTAATTTACGACTTGACGATACCAACCCCACAAAAGAAGACGTTGAGTATGTAGATGCCATTAAAGAAGATATTAAATGGCTTGGCTTCGATTGGGATAATGTGTTCTACGCATCAGACTACTTCGACTATATTTATGAATGTGCATTAAAGCTAATTGACAAGGGCTTGGCTTATGTTGATGAGTCTACACCTGAGCAAATCCGTGAAATGCGCGGTACTTTGACAGAAGCAGGCGTTAACAGTCCCTATCGTGACAGACCGATAGAAGAAACAAAGGATTTGTTCCGCAGAATGACCGAGGGCGAATTCGAAAACGGCGCAATGGTGCTTCGCGCTAAGATTGATATGTCCTCTTCAAACCTCAACATGCGCGACCCGATTATCTACCGTATAATGCACGCGCATCACCACAGAACAGGGGACAAGTGGTGTGTTTATCCTATGTATGACTTTGCGCATCCTTTAAGTGATGCTAAAGAGGGGGTTACACACTCGCTTTGCTCATTGGAATTTGAAAACCACAGACCGCTTTATAATTGGTTTTTAGAGGTGCTCGAGATTCCGCAAGCACCCCGCCAGATTGAATTTGCACGAATGAATGTGAACTATACCCTCACAAGCAAGAGAAAGTGCTTAAAGCTTGTTAATGACGGTTTGGTTTCAGGCTGGGACGATCCGCGTATGGCTACCATCTGCGGTATGAGAAGACGCGGTTATCCGGCTGAGGCTGTACGTGCTTTTGTTGATAAAATCGGCGTTTCTAAGGCTTATAGCGTAATTGACTATGCTTTGCTTGAGTCCTGTGTGCGCGATTATCTTAACGAAAATGCTGACAGGGCAATGGCAGTTCTTCGTCCGTTAAAGGTGGTAATTGATAACTACCCTGAGGATAAAACAGATGAAATCTCGGTTGACATTAATCCTAACAAGCCCGAGCTCGGAAAAACCACCGTTACCTTTTCAAAAGAAATTTTTATCGAGCAGGATGACTTTATGTTAGACCCGCCGGGTAAATATTTCAGACTCTGTCCTCAAAAGGAAGTTCGTTTAAAGGGCGCATATTACATTAAATATGCTTCACACGAAACCGATGCAAACGGCAATATAACAGTAGTTCACGCAACCTATGACCCTGAAAGCTTTGGTGGGGAAACACCTGACGGCAGAAAGGTTAAGGGTACACTTCATTGGGTTAGCGCTAAAACCTGTATTGATGCTGAAGTAAGACTTTATGAACGCCTTTTCAATGTTCCGAATCCGAGCGATGAAGAGGGTGTGTCTTCCTTTGCGGACAATCTTAATCCCGAATCGCTTACGGTTCTTGATGACTGCAAAATAGATGCTTCTCTTAAAGCTGTAAATGTAGGGGATACCTTCCAGTTTATGCGTCAGGGCTATTTTACTGTAGATACTGATTCTAAGCCGGATAAATTGGTATTTAACCGCACTGTAGCACTCAAAGATTCATTTGTTAAAAAGGCATAATATTATGACAGTAAAGCAAATATTCCGATTTTTAGATAGCCGTTTTCCTGTGAGCAGTGCCTGTGATTTTGATAATGTGGGACTGCTCGTTGGCGACGGTGAAGGCAAGGTAAATAAAGCTTTGATTGCGCTTGACTGCACTATGGATACCGTGAAAGAAGCGGTAAAGGAAAACTGTGAACTTATAATCACACATCATCCGGTTATATTTTCGCCTCTTAAAAACGTCATTAAAGGCAGTATTGTGTATGAGCTGATACGTAACGGTATTTCTGTAATCTCAATGCATACAAATCTTGATGTGGGCGAGGGCGGTGTTAATTCAAGCCTTTGCAGTGTAATAGGACTTGAAAATGTGAATTTTCACACCGCTTGTGACGGATACATTTTGCAAAAAGGCGAAATAGAAGAAGCTTCGGCGGACAGTTTTGCAGAGCATTTAAAACTGAAGCTAAACACAGTTGTAAAGTATGTGGACGGTGGTAAAAATATAAGAAACGTGCTTGTGTGTTCAGGTAGCGGCGGTGATTTTATCGCGGATGCTATTGGCGGCGGTTTTGATGCTTTGGTTACAGCAGACATTAAACATCATCAGTTTTTAGAAGCAAAGGATAACGGGATATCGCTCTTTGAATGTGGACACTTTAACACTGAGGATGTTGTGATAGAACCGCTTTGCGACCTGTTAAAAGCAGAATTTAGCGACTTAGAGTTTATTACAACTCATAAATCAAATATTAAATACAAATAAGGAGCGGTTGCCGCTCCTTATTTAAATTTTCTGCCGATTTTTGCATAAAAAAAGCTTTGTGAGTATTGACACAAGGTAAAATTTAAAATATAATTTTTCTTGATAAAAGCTTGGGGGGAATTGTCGTGAAACTGATTTTTTCATATTTGTTACCTTATAAATTAAGAATGGCTTTAGGGTTTACGATTAAAATTATCGGCACCTTAGCCGAGCTTTTTATTCCGTATTTGCTTACATATATTCTCGAAAGTGTAATTATAAAACAGCAAATTTCCGAGATTGTTTTTTACGGTGCTTTAATGATAATCTGTGCGGCGATAGCCTCAATCGGTAATATAATTGCTAACAGAATGGCGGCTAGAGTCACAAAGGAATTTTCACGCTCATTGCGTAAAGATTTGTTTTCAAAAACCCTTTATTTATCGGCAAGAGATGTTGATGCATTTACTATTCCGTCGCTTGAATCACGAATTACTACCGATACATATAATGTACAGAATTTTATAGGTATGATGCAGAGAATGGGTGTTCGCGCACCGTTTATGCTGTTAGGCGGTATTGCAATTACTCTGTTTATGGATAAAGCACTTTCGCTTGTTATGATAGCAACAATGCCTATAATATTTATAACTGTTTTTACTATTTCAAAAAAGGGTGTTCCGCTCTATACCGAAGTGCAGAAAAGTGTTGACTCAATGGTAAGGGTTGTGAGAGAGGATGCACAGGGTATTCGTGTTATAAAAGCGCTCTCTAAAAACGAATATGAAAACAGAAGATACGATAAGGTTAATCTCGCACTCACTAAAAAAGAAAGCAAGGCGGGAATAGTAATGAGCTCGGTAAACCCGTTTATGACCTTGCTTATGAATCTCGGTATTGCGGGGGTTGTAGCCCTTGCGGCTTTCCGTGTGAACGGGGGATTATCGTCTTCGGCTACAGTAATAGCATTTATGCAGTATTTTACACTTATTTCAATGTCTATGATGGCGCTGTCGCGAATGTTTGTAATGTATACAAAGTGTGCGGCATCTGCAGGCAGAATAGCCGAGGTGCTTAAAACGCCAGATAGATTTTTTGTAACGGAAGCTGATAGCGAAGAAGACAGTGAAAACTACATTTCTTTTGAAAATGTATCATTTTCTTATCTCGGCAAGAAGCCGAATTTGGAGGATATTACTCTTTCTGTTAAAAAGGGAGGCTCACTTGGAATTATCGGTGCTACGGGAAGCGGAAAATCAACCTTTGTGAAGCTGCTGCTTCGTTTTTATGACGCCGATAGCGGCGTTATTAAAATAAACGGAAGAAATATAACCTCATATAAAAGGGAAGAGCTTACCTCACTTTTCGGTGTGGCTTTGCAAAATGATTTTATTTATGCTGACACAATAGAGGAAAATATACGCTTTGGCAGAGAAATTTCGGATACGGATATGTTACGTGCGGCAAGAATTGCACAGGCAGATGGGTTTATAACAGCTTTCCCAGATGGATACAAACATAAGCTTTCTGCAAAAGGCACTAACATTTCGGGCGGACAAAGGCAAAGAATTTTGATAGCCCGTGCGATTGCGAGCAATCCTGATATTTTAATTCTTGATGACTCGTCCTCGGCACTTGATTATAAAACAGATGCAAGCTTGCGTCAAAGTATAAATAAAGAGATGAAAGGTTCTACCGTAATAACAGTAGCACAGCGTGTAAGCTCGGTAAAGAGCTGTGACCTTATAATCGTACTTGAACACGGAAGAATTATTGGAATGGGCACACACGAGGATTTACTGGAAAGCTGTAGTGAATACCGAGAAATCAGCGATTCACAGATGGGAGGTGCCATAATTGACTGAAAGCATTAAGCCTAAAAAGGATACAAAAGGGGTATTTTTGCGTCTTAGTAAATATGTTTTAGCACAGTGGCACCTGTTTATTCCTGCGGTGATTTTTACCTTGCTTTCAAATCAACTGTCTCTCTTAGGACCTAAATATTCGGGAGCGGCTATTGATGCGATTGAAACAGCGGACGGTGTTGATTTTACACTTGTGACAGAAAATGTTATAAAAATGATTTTATGCTATGCACTGTCGGCAGTTATTTCTTATTTGCTTGCTGTAATTATGATTCATTTGAGTCAGCGTATAATTTACAAAATGCGAAAACAGGTTTTTCAAAAGCTCAATACCTTGCCTGTGGGTTACTTTGATACTCACGCCACAGGTGATATTATAAGTCACATTTCCTATGATATTGATACTATTAACAGCACACTTTCGCATGATTTGGTACAGGTTATGACCAGCATTTACACAGTTGTAGGCTCGCTTGTATTTATGTGGCAGATTTCAAAGCCTATGATTTTAATTTTTGTGCTTACAGTTCCTGTTTCGATACTGTTTACACGTTACCGTTCAAAGAAAGTGCGTCCGTTATTTAGCTTGCGCTCTAGAAAATACGGTGAGCTTAACGGATATGCCGAAGAAATGCTGTCAGGCACGCAGAGTATTATGGCATACGGCAGACAGGATATATTTGCGGGCCGTTTTAACTCTCACAATGATGAGGCAATGGATGCTTATTATAAGGCAGAATATAACGCGGCTTTGCTTTTTCCGTCTATAAACCTTATAAACAATGTATCACTCTCTCTTGTGGCTATTTTTGGCGGAATACTTTATATGCTTTCGCAAAACGGTGCGGTACTGCAAGGCTCGGTTTTGTTTATCACCTTAGGCGGTGTAGCGCAGTTTGTTCAGTATTCCCGTAAATTTGCAGGACCTATAAACGAGTTTTCAAATATTCTACACGAATTTCAGTCGGCTTTTTCTGCGGCAGAAAGAGTGTTCCGCATTCTTGACGAGGAAAGTGAGCCGAGTGACAAAAAGGATGCAATTTCGCTCAAAAGGGTTGAGGGCAATATTGATTTAGAGGATGTTACTTTTGGCTATATGCCGAATAAAGCAATTCTTAAAAATGTTTCTATTTCTGCCAAAAAAGGTCAGACTGTTGCAATAGTAGGTCCTACAGGTGCGGGCAAGACTACTATTATAAATCTTCTTATGCGGTTTTACGATGCCGATTCGGGCGAAATAAAACTTGACGGTACACCCTGCCTTAATATAAAGCGTGCAGACCTTTTAAAAGCCTATACAATGGTTTTACAGGATTCTTGGCTGTTTTACGGAACGGTTTTTGACAATATAGCCTACGGCAAGGAAAATGCAACATTACAAGAGGTTAAGACTGCCGCAAAACACGCCAGAATTGATAAGTATATCGAAAGCCTGCCCGATGGATATGACACTGTTCTTACTGATGACGGTATTAATATTTCAAAAGGGCAGAGGCAGTTAATAACAATAGCCCGTGCATTTTTATCGGATGCTCCTATGCTTATACTCGATGAGGCAACCTCAAATGTTGACTCAAGAACCGAAATTAAAATTCAGGATGCAATGAATGAATTAATGCAAGGTAAAACCTGTTTTGTTATAGCACATAGATTATCTACAGTAAAGAATGCAGATATAATTCTTGTTGTGCGTGACGGCAGAATTACAGAGCAGGGTAACCACGATGAGCTTATACGCTTAGGCGGTTTTTACAGCACACTTTATAATTCACAGTTTCATTAAGGAAATCCGTATTAATGCTGACTTTTTATATTTTTTTCGAATCGCGAGAATTGGAGTGCAATTACAATGAATAATTACTATCTTTTCGATTTTGACGGTACATTAGTAGATTCAATGCCAACCTTTGTTTCTACTATGCTTCGTATCCTTGAAGAGAACAAAATACCTTACAGTAAAGATATTATTAAGATTATTACGCCTTTGGGCCTTAATGGTACAGTTGATTATTACATAAATGATTTGGGCTTGAAAATGCCTAAAGAGCAGTTAATAGGTTTGATGAAAAAGTATATGCTTGAGGCGTATTTTTATACCATCCCTGCCAAACCTAATGTAATTTCCGTATTAAAGGAATTAAAGCAACGGGGTGCCAGTCTCAATATTCTTACTGCAAGCCCTCATATCACCTTGGATGCATGTCTTAAGCGTCTTGGTATGTGGGAACTTTTTGATAACATCTGGTCTTGTGACGATTTTGAAACAACAAAGGCAAATCCCGAAATATATGTTAAAGCAGCGAAAAAAATGAATACTACGGTAGATAAGGTTTTGTTTTTAGACGATAATCTTGATGCGAATACAACCGCAAAATCTGCAGGTATGATGACATGCGGTGTTTTTGATGCTTCTTCTGAAGATTATGTTGATTCCATTAAATCTGTCACCGACTGCTATATTTATGATTTTAAAGAATTGATAAGCAAACAGGCTTGACCAATTGGTCAAGCCTGTTGTTTTTTGTAGGGAGCGGATTTATACGTTCCGTTTTCGGAATGCATAAATGCATTCC
>CAYQFD010000066.1:0-5948 GCA_964416795.1 uncultured Ruminococcus sp.
GAGGAAGCAGGCTCTGATTTTGTTGG
Source organism: uncultured Ruminococcus sp. (assembly GCA_964416795.1). Lineage (GTDB taxonomy): Bacteria > Bacillota > Clostridia > Oscillospirales > Acutalibacteraceae > UBA737. The sequence goes on from CAYQFD010000066.1 coordinate 27, forward strand.
TGCTGAAGAACTCGTTGCAAAAATCCAGAATGAAAACTGGTTAGATTTTGATGTAGTTATCGCTACACCTGATATGATGGGTGTTGTTGGTCGTTTAGGTAAGGTTTTAGGTCCTCGCGGTCTTATGCCTACTCCTAAGGCTGGCACTGTTACTCCCGACGTTGCTCGTGCAGTTACAGAAGCTAAGGCTGGTAAGATTGAATACCGTCTTGACAAAACAAACATCATTCACTGTCCTATCGGTAAGGTTTCCTTTGGTCCAGAGAAGCTTCAAGAAAACTTTGATGCTCTTATGGGTGCAATTATTAAGGCTAAACCTGCTGCTACAAAAGGTCAGTATATTAAGTCTTGCGTAATCGCTACAACAATGGGCCCCGGAATAAAGCTTAACGTTGCTAAATTCGGTGCATAATTAAATGTTAAAAGCAGTCACGAAAGTGACTGCTTTTTATATTCCGAAGGACTTATTCTGTAATGAATTTTAAAATAGTTATTAAAGCTCCGCACACTTTGAAAACCGCTTTCAAGAGCAATTTCAGTGATGCTTTTATTTGTTTCAAGCAGTAAGTTTAGGGCAGTTTCAAGTCTGTAGGAATTTAAAAATTCCGTAAATGACATATTGAAAATTTTTCTAAAGCGACGGGAAATGTAATGATAATCGTATCCAAGGTGTTCCGCTATATCAGATAAACCGATTTTTTTAGTGTGATTTTTTTGGACAAAATCTATAATATCAAACATAATCTGTTGATGCTTGTAATCGTTCTCAATAAGCTCAACCTGATTTAAATATTCGGCACAAATTGCATAAAGACAAGCTTTAATATTTAAAAGTAAAGGCTTTTCCTCGTTTATAATAACCGCCTTTAGCAGTGTTATAACCTCATCTTTACAGCGGAATTTATAGCCCTTGGCTTGTTTGTTCTGAATAAGTTTTGCAAAGGTTTTGACGTATGACTCTGAAAAAACACATACCCAATATAAAGTGTTGGACTTTGGGGTATAACTGTGAACATCATAGGAAAGAGAGAGTCCGAAATCACCCGAATTCAGAGTATATGTCTTCCCGTTTAAATTGCACTCCATACTGCCTTTAATAACATATATTAATTCAAAATTTTTATGAAAATGAAAATCCCATTTCTGATCGGTGTATAAAAAAGCATTAAAATCATCAGAATTTTTAGAATTTGAAATTTGATGGAGTATCAAAAAAGCACCCACTTTCTGTAAAAGACAAAATCTTGCTTATATTATACAATAATTAGCGAGAAAAAGTCAATAATTTGCTGTATATTTAAATTAATAAAAGTTTTGGAGGTATTTTATGAACCCTACATATAAAAAATTATATCAATTTGTACTTGATAAGAAGCATCACGCTTTCCGACACAGTGTTGATTGGGATTTGGCAAGTGAATACGCTGAAAAAGGCTTAACTCCTATTGAGCGTATGGCAGACCGCTTTACACGTCTTTGTAATGAGGAAAAAGCAGTGATTTTAGAGGGCGAGCAAATTTGCTTTTTAAGAACTGTTACGAATTTACCCGCTATTTTTACCGATAAAGAATGGGAAGAAATTCGTTCAAAGCATTTTATCCATGAACTTGGTTATCTTTCAAATCTTTGTCCTAATTATTTTGCAACGATAGATGTTGGTTTACTTGCAAAGAGAGAAACTGCTGACGAATATGGTAAAAAAGCTATTGACAATATTATCTCCTTGTCAGACAAGTATTTAGAGGAAGCAAAAAAACAGGGCAGAGATGATTTGGTTGAGGTTTTAACTCAAGTTCCAAGATATAAAGCACGTAATTTCAGAGAGGCTTTGCAGTTCTTCCGCATATTGCATTATTCTCTCTGGCTTGAGGGTAATTATCATAATACAATCGGTAGATTTGACCGCTATATGTATAAATATCTTAAGGAAGATATTGAAAAAGGTATTCTGAATGAAGACAGTGCACTCGAGCTTTTAGAGGATTTCTTCTTGTCCTTCAATAAGGATAGCGATATCTATGTTGGCGTTCAGCAAGGTGATAACGGTCAGAGTATGATGCTTGGCGGTATTGATGAAGAAGGAAACGATATTTATAATCTTTTATCAACGCTTTGCCTTAAGGCATCTTGCAACAATAAGATGATTGACCCTAAAATCAATCTTCGTGTTGGCAAGAATACTCCTGTTGAGCGTTATGTTGAGGCAACTAAGCTCACAAAGGTAGGCCTCGGCTTCCCGCAATATTCAAATGATGATATTGTAATCCCTGCGCTCGAAAAAATGGGTTATTCACATGAAGATGCAACTAATTACAGTGTTGCGGCTTGTTGGGAATTTATTATTCCTTTTGTTGGCGCTGATGTTGCAAATGTCGGTGCATATTCACATCCTAAAGTTATTGACAAAGCATTGCATGAAGACTTGCTTAAGTGTGATACTTATGAAGAATTCTATAAGTGCGTTGAAAAGCAAATTCAGGCCGAGTGTGACAGTATGTGTGACAAGGTAAAAGATTTGTGGTTTATTCCGTCACCCTTTGCAAATATTATTATGGACTGTGATATTTATACAGGCGGAAAATACAATAACTTTGGTTTCCATGGATCAGGTATTGCTACTGCTGCCGATTCTTTAGCAGTTATCAAAAAATATGTATATGATGAAAAATCAATAGATAAAAAAGAACTTATTGATGCGGTTGACAGTAACTTTGAAAACACCCCCGAACTGCTTCACAAATTGCGTTATGATTCACCCAAGCTTGGAAATAACGATGATTTTGTTGATAGCATCGCAACGAATCTTTTGGATAGCTTCGGTAATGCTTTAAAGGGCAAGAAAAACTGCAGAGGCGGTATTTACAGAGCAGGTACAGGCAGCGCTATGTTCTATTTGTGGCATGCGAATGATATTGGAGCTTCGCCCGATGGCAGACGCGAAAAAGAGCCTTTCGGAACTAACTATTCTATTAGCCTTTTTGCAAAGGTAAAAGGCCCCGTTTCAGTTATCGCTTCAATGACAAAGCAGCATTTTGAAAATGCTCTTAACGGCGGACCTTTAACACTTGAATTCCATCAAAGTATGTTCGCTGAGGATGACGGTATTGAAAAGGTTGGTATGCTTGTAAAGAGCTTTATAGACCGAGGTGGACATCAGCTACAGCTTAACACTGTAAACTTAGAAAAAATGTTAGATGCCCAGAAACACCCTGAAAATTACAGACAGTTGGTTGTTCGTATTTGGGGTTGGAGTGCTTATTTCGTAGAGCTTGATAAGGAATTCCAAGACCACGTAATTGCAAGACAGGCTTATACTGTATGATAGGTACAATTTTTGATGTAAAGGAAATGGCTGTTCACGACGGTCCTGGAATCAGAACTACGGTTTTTTTGAAGGGCTGTCCGCTTCGCTGTAAGTGGTGTCATAATCCCGAGGGCTTAATCACCGAGCCGCAGGTTATGTTTAAGGAAGCGCGTTGTAGGCATTGCGGTAAATGCATAATCGAATGCTCGCATAAAGAATGCAAAATTTTTAACAGATGTATTTATACCTGCCCCGAGCAATGTTATGAGATATCGGGCAAAAAAATTGATGCAAAGCAATTATCTGTGGAGCTTGCAAAAGGAGCAGAAGTGCTTATTGATTCATTCGGCGGTTTTACGCTTTCGGGCGGCGAACCGCTGATGCAAAAGGATTTTGTATTAGAGCTTAGAGGTCTGCTTAAAGATTATCATTTTTGTATTGAAACGAGCGGTTATGCTGACAGTCAAACCTTTACTGAAGTAATTGAAGCTATGGATTATGTAATTATGGACATAAAGCTTGCTGACAATGAATTACATAAAAAATACACAGGTGTTGACAATAGCAGAATTTTAAACAATTTTGAAATTCTTAAAAACAGTGGAAAGCCTTATGTTATAAGAACTCCGCTTATTCCTGGTATTACAGATACTGTAGAAAATCTGTCCGCAATTAAAGCAATAATAGGGGACAGCACTTGGGAACAGATACCTTATAACGTAATGGCAGGCGCTAAATATAAAATGCTTGGATTTGAATTTCCAATGGATAATTTAATTTAACCTTTTGTGTCTTGATAAATTTTTCTGATTTGATATAATAATGGTATTGAATAAGTATGGAGGTTACAATTTAATGATGCATTCAACTTTACCAAAAACTCCGCAAGAAAAGGCGGCTCTTCAAAGGTCAAGGCAATTAACCGAATTTAGATGGACACCTGTAAGAGATGTTCCGACATTCACAAACGCTGACGGTCAGATAGTACTTGAAGCTGGGGTAGAGGTGAAAGGTTTTCCTTATGCTTCTACTGAGTTGAATGATAAATTTTTCACAGAAAACATTTCTTTTGAGACATTTCTTTCGGCAATCGCTAATCCACATAGTAAACTATATCAACCGGGACACGCCGCACTACAAGCTTGTAACTATGGAATTGTTTGCAACGGTCTTGTAAGATATGCTTTAGGAATTGAACGTAGAGTTAGTACAAAAAGGTGGTATACCATTCCAGGTATGCGAATGGTAGCAAAAAGCGGTGAATATTTAGCGGAGGATATTAAACTTTTAGATATTATATATGCTTTTTGCGATAGCGAAAAACACGTTGCTCTAATCACTGATATTTTGCGCGACGATAGCGGTAATATAATAGAAATTGAGGTTTCAGAAGCTGTTCGCCCATATTGTAAGTGCAGACGTTTTTCTGTTGACGATTACTTTAAAAGATACAAGAGATATGACCTATGCAGATACGATAAGTTTGATGAAGTACCTTTACTTAACCTTAAAGATGATGATATTTTATGGAATAGCGGCATTGAAAAAGTTGCACCTAAAATTTCAGTTGATAACGGTAATAAATCGAATTATCTTGTTGGAGATGAGGTTGTTCTCTCTATTTTTGGTGAAGAAAAGGACACCGTTCTTATTCACAAAAACGGTGAATTAATTACCGAATATCTAGTTACTGGCAAGGCAGTATTTCCACTTGTACTTGAACGCGGATATTATGTTGCAACCCTTAAAAACGCTAACGAGTCTGTTGAATTTTGTGTTAATGAGGCTGAAATTTCTTATGAAGTGAATGACGGTGTTATAACCATTAATGCAAATCCTCATGACACTCATTCGAAAATTGTTTATATGGATTTTAGGGAAAAATCTGTTAGACATCCAAAATGTGCTTCCCTTTCGAAATATGAGGAACTTTCGGAAAGTGAAAAAGAAAGTCAAACCTTTTCACGTCCGATTCCAGAAGATGCTGAAAACTTTAAAGTTTATTTTAAAAACGAATACGGTGTTTGGACTAATAAAATGACTAAAATATAAAAAAACGAGCGATTGAAGATTTTATCTTCGATCGCTCGTTTTAACTATTTAAAGAACAAGGGGAGTTTTTCGAGGAAGATTATATCATCGCGGTCGGCGGCATCACCCTCGGCTAAAACTGCACAAGCTGCAGCTTCGGTTGCACCCGCTTTTTTAACAAGATCTCTTGTAGCGATAAGTGACTCGCCTGTGCTTATAACATCATCAACGATAAGCACTTTTTTGCCTTTTATCATATTTACCTCAGTTTCGCCGAGATATAATTTTTGTTCTTTTTTGGTTGTGATGGAGGTCACACTGACTTCGAGTGCGTTTCTCATATAAACCTTAACACCTTTACGTGCTATGACATACGGTTTACCCGACTGCCTTGACATTTCGTAGGCTAAAGGAATGCTCTTAGCCTCAGGGGTGAGAATATAATCAAATTGGGGAGCTTTTTTAAGCAACTCTTCGCTGGCTTTAATAGTAAGCTCAACATCACCAAAGATAATAAAAGCCGCAATATCAAGCTTTTCATTTACAGGGAATTTTTCGAGATTCCTCTCGAGTCCTGCGATTTTCAT
>CAYQFD010000066.1:6048-7520 GCA_964416795.1 uncultured Ruminococcus sp.
AGCCTGGAGGCCAAGCAAGATTTCTGCGCGCTAAGAGATGAAAATGAATGTGGTGAACAGTCTGTCCACCGTCTTCACCGCAATTGTTTACTACTCTGTAGCCTTTTTCTAAATTTTCCTGTTTGGAAATTTTAGCGATAGCCTCGAAAACTTTACCGATTAATTCGCTGTTATCAGCATTTATTTCGTCGGCAGAAGAAATATGCTCTTTCGGAATTACGATTGCGTGAAAGGGAGCCTGAGGCTCTATATCCTTAAACGCATAAACATAATCGTCCTCATAAATTTTTGTAGACGGAATTTCACCCGCAACAATTTTACAGAATAAACAGTCTTTCATAAATTTCACCTCAAATATCAGCCAATTTGGTTTTTAACTATTTCAGCAGCCTGCATCAATGCACTGTCAGCCTGTGAAGCGTCTTTGCCGCCAGCCATAGCACTATCGGGCTTGCCGCCGCCGTTACCACCGCAAAGCTTTGCAATTTCGCGAACAAGGTTACCTGCGTGAGCACCCTTTGAAATAGCAAGTTTACCGCAAGCTGCACAGAATGTAAGCTTTTCGCCGTTTTGTGCTCCTAAAACAATAACTGTATCATCGTTTTCTGCCTTTACAGTATCGGTCATTTTGCGAAGCTCATCAGGTGATGTTCCGTCAAGACGGGCAGTTGCCACCTTAATATCGCCGATTTTAACCGCATTTGCCAAAATATCACCGATTTTAGAGCCTGCAAGCTTGCTTTCTAATTTCTCAAGTGATTGTTTTGTTTCTTTGAGCTCGTTCATTACGGCTTCTGCACGTTTAGCAATATCATTAGCATTCTGTGCCTTTAAAACAGCCGCTGTAGCATTAATCAAGTCAATGTTGCTGTAAATAAGGTTAAGAACGTTCTCGCCTGTTACTGCTTCGATACGTCGTACTCCTGCGGCAACGCTAGATTCGGAAATGATGTGGAAAAGACCTATTTTTGAGGTATTGTCAACGTGTGTACCGCCGCAAAGCTCAACAGAGGTTTTATCGGCCGCAACAACGCGGACAATATCACCGTATTTTTCACCAAACAGCGCCATTGCACCGAGCTTTTTAGCCTCTGCGATAGGCATTTCTTCATTTTTAACTTCAATTCCGCTTAAAACAGCGTTATTAACAAATGCTTCAACCTTTGAAATTTCCTCAGCACTTAATGCAGAAAAATGGGTAAAGTCGAATCGAACGGTTTTTTCATTAACTAACTGTCCTGCCTGTTCAACGTGGTTACCAAGTACAGAACGAAGACCTGCTTGCAAAAGGTGAGCCGCTGTATGATTTCTTCTGATTGAATTTCTGCGCGCAGTGTCAATAGAAGCGGTCAACTTATCGCCAACCGAAATATTGCCTTGCTCTAATGAGCCGAAGTGGGTGAAAATGCCCTGTGCGGTTTTTTTGGTATCCGTAACCTTGAAAACAACACCATCAGCAGAAATAGTACCCG
>CAYQFD010000067.1:0-7316 GCA_964416795.1 uncultured Ruminococcus sp.
GTGACCCTCTGCTTGTAAGGCAGATGCTCTCCCAGCTGAGCTATGCTCCCACATTGCTGGCTTGCGCTGGCTGCTAACATATAACTGCTCACCGGCGACGAACAATATATTATCATATTGGTGTTGCTTTGTCAAGAGTTTTTTTAAATTTTTTCGAATTTTATTTTCTTTTTTATTATATGCATTTATATGCCATTAGTTTACTAGATTTTTCGCAAAACAAAAAAGGCGCGTTCGCTGTTATCTGAAACAGGGCTTTCGGTCATATCATCAAAAATTCCTATAATATCGAAATGATGCTTTTTTGCCATTTCTGAGATTTCCTCGAAACTGTAGGCGCGTTCACAAAGCTCCTCGCTGTAGCGCTCATAAACCCCGTTTTCCCCTACAAAAAAATCAAGGCTTATGCGTGTAAGACTCTTTTTTGGGTCATATTCGTTTTGCCATACACAGTAAACACCGTCTTCTTCAATAACAAAGGTATTGTCGCCTAAAATATGCTCGTGCTTAAAAGGGGTGTTTACATCGAATATAAAAAGTGAATCCTTTTCAAGAAACAGCGAAACATTTTTAAAGGTTTTTTCAAGCTTTTTAATATCGGTTATGTGATTAAGACTGTCCATACAGCAAATAGCACCGTCAACCGTTCCGTATAAATCGAGGTTCGCCCCGTCCTGACAAAGATAAAGAACATCTGTGCCAAGTGTACCGGAATTTTCCCTTGCAATACTAAGCATCTCTTCCGATATATCAACACCTATAACTTCAATGCCGTTTAGCGCCATTTGGTTTGAAAAACCGCCTGTTCCGCAGGCAAGGTCTAAAAGAAGATTGGGCTTTTTATCGTGCTTTTTAAAAAGCTTTAGTAAATATTCGGTTCTTGCCTTATAGTCTACATCGTTCATAAGACGGTCATAAACAAAGGCAAAATCGCTGTAGCTACTCATTTCGAGAGTCTCCCGAAAGCAATATCAAAGCCTTCGTTCATAGAACGGCTTACACGGCTGATAGTGGCAGTAGAAGCACCTGTTTTTTCGATAATTTCATTATAAACCTTTTTCTCATTTAAAAGCTTTGCTACCGCAAAACGCTGTGCGATTGCACCTATTTCCTTAGGGGTGCAAGCATCACTAAAAAATTTTTCCAATTCTTCTTTGGTTTTAAGTGTGAGTATTGCTTCAAACAGCAGGTCGTTAAAATTGCTTTTTTCCATAGCGGCGCCGCCTTTCATCAGCCTCTTATTACCGATATTTTAGCACATAAAAGTGTTAAAGTCAATTAAAATACATCCTCCGCTAAAAAGCTTTATAAAAAAATTTAAAAAATAATTATAAATTTATTGCAAACCTTTGGGAAAAGAGTTATTATATAAAGGAATATGGATTTGGAGATAGAATTATGAATTATATAAGTACAAGAGATAAATCTGTAAAGGTGACTGCCGCTAAGGCAATAGCTCAGGGCATTTCGGTTGAAGGCGGACTTTTTGTCCCCGATACATTCCCTGTACTTAACAGTACAGATTTTGAAGCTTTAAAGAAGCTTGACTATAAAGCAAGGGCAAAATACATATTAAAGGAATTCCTTAACGATTTCAGCGAGGAAGAGGTTGAATACTGTATAAACGGAGCATACACAGGCTCTTTTGATAACGAACAGCCAGCCCCCATTGCTTTGCTTGGTGACAAGGCAAATATTCTGGAGTTGTGGCACGGACCCACCTGTGCCTTCAAGGATTTAGCGCTTCAGTTGTTGCCTTATCTGCTCACAACCTCTGCTAAAAAGGTTAATGACGGTAAGAAAACAGTAATTTTAGTTGCAACCTCGGGTGACACAGGTAAAGCCGCTTTGGAGGGCTTTAAGGATGTGCCCGACACCGAAATTATAGTGTTTTATCCGAGTGATGGCGTTAGTCCTATGCAGAAATTGCAGATGGACTCTCAAAAGGGCGAAAATGTCCACGTTTGCGCTATCAAGGGTAATTTCGACGATGCGCAGACAGGTGTTAAAAAGATTTTCACTGACAATTCGGTTAAAGAAAAATTAGCAGAGAACAATATGCTTTTTTCTTCTGCAAACTCAATTAACTGGGGCAGACTTGCACCGCAAATCGTTTATTATATATCTGCTTACTGTGATTTACTTGAACGCGGTGAAAATTTGGATAACGGCGGCTTTAACATTGTTGTTCCCACAGGAAACTTCGGTAATATTCTCGCGGCTTACTATGCCAAAAAAATGGGTGTGCCTGTGGGCAAGCTTATTTGCGCATCAAATGCAAACAAGGTTTTAACCGATTTCATAAACAGCGGAACCTATGACCGCAACCGCAATTTCTATACCACAATTTCACCCTCTATGGACATTCTTATTTCCAGCAATTTAGAGAGAATGTTATTTGAGCTTTCAGGTAATAATGATAAAGAAATAGCAGAGCTTCAAAATTCGCTTTCGCAAAACGGCACATTTACTGTAAGCGATGAAATTAAGCTCAAAATGTCAGAGCTTTTCTGGGGCGGCTGTTGTGATGACAATGCTACGGTTAGCACAATTAATAAATACTTTAAAGAGTACGGATATCTTTGCGATACACACACTGCAGTAGCACTTAATGTTTACGAGCAGTATGTAAATGCAACGGGCGACAACAGAGCAACCGTTATCGCTTCTACTGCGTCACCGTATAAATTTGCACAAAGCGTTTTGCCTGCGGTGAGCGAGAGAAAGACGGGCAGTGAATTTGATACGGTAAGAGCTTTGAGCGAGGAAACTGCTACCGAGATTCCTGAGCCTATCAAAGCGCTCGAGAACGCAACGGTGCGTTTTAAAGAAATTCGTGAAAAAGACGATATGCTCTCGGCAGTATATTCGGCTCTCTCGATTGATTAACAGAAAAAGGGTATCCTCTTGGATACCCCCTTTTCCTTTTCAAAGACTTAATTATTTTGCCTTAAATGTGTCACAGCAGGTTTCTTCTGCACGTGCGGCAGAGCCGTTGCCTACCTGGATTCTTCCCGCATTACAAACATCGTTTTCTGCGTGGTAAACACAGTTTTTGACGTTACACGCAACGCAAGCTTCTGTTTTACAACTATTGTCCATTTAAAATCAAGTCCTTTCTGACCTCTTAGGTCTTAGTTAGTATTTGATGTTAATTTACAATTATTCACGAAAGGAGGAAAAACCGATGAGTATTTTCGCGATTTCTGATTTACATTTATCCTTTATGACCGACAAGCCAATGAATATTTTCGGCGGTTGGGCAAATCACACCGAAAGACTTGAGGCTAATTGGAAAAGACTTGTTAAGGAAAATGACACCGTAATTTTACCCGGAGATTTTTCTTGGGCGCTCAAAATTGAAGAAACGCTCGAGGATTTCAGATTTTTGGAAAGACTGCCAGGCAAGAAAATTTTGCTTAAGGGCAATCACGATTTGTGGTGGAGTACGGTTAAGAAAATACGTAATTTTTGGGAAGAAAACGGTTTCACCTCTTTTGATTTAGTATATAACAGCGCACTTACTGTTGAGGGCTATGCGATAGCGGGCACGCGTGGTTGGTTTTACGATGAAAAAGGAACAGTTAAAGTAAAACAACGAGAAGCGGGCAGGCTTGAGGCTTCGCTCAAAGCGGCAGAGCAAACGGGACTTCCGATAATTACGTTTTTACATTATCCGCCTGTTTATAAGGACTCTGTTTGCGAGGAAATAATGTCGGTGCTAAAAGCGCACAACATAACCCACGTTTATTGCGGACATATTCACGGCGCAGGTTTTCATAATATGATTAAGGAATATAACGGCATAGAATTCACCCTTATTTCGTGCGACTGCATTGATTTTACACCACTTTTAATAGTGTAATATATTAAAAATCGCCAAATTTATAAAATATTAAAAAAATGTGTAGAAAATTTTAAAAACGTATGCTATAATAATTTGGATTACATAGGTTTAATACGGAGGTAAAAATCAAATGAGTTTAAAAGCAACAAAAAATGTGGCAACTAACAGATACGAGTTAGAAATCACAGTAGACGGTGAGAAATTCCGCGAGGCAATCAAAGCCGCTTACAAGCAAAATGTTAAAAAAATCAATATCCCCGGCTTCAGAAAGGGTAAAGCACCTCTCTCTGTAATCGAAACATACTACGGTGCAGAGGTTTTCTTTGAGGATGCACTTAACCTTATTTACAGTGATGTTGTTGAAGAGGCTATAAATGAATCCGGTCTTAATGTTATTAATGACAAAATGGATTTCGATATGGTTTCAATTTCTAAGGAGGACGGTGTTGACTTCAAGGTAACAGTTACCACCTATCCCGAAATCGAAATCGGCGAATATAAAGGCCTTAAGGCTGAAAAGGTAATCGCTAAGGTTGAGGACAGCGAAATTGAAGCTCAGGTTAATGCTATGGCAGAGCGCAATGCACGTATGATTTCTGTTGAAGACAGAGCAGCAAAGCTTGGCGACACAACCGTTATCGACTTTGAAGGCTTTAAGGATGGTGTTGCATTTGAAGGCGGCAAGGGCGAGGGCCACGCTTTAGAGTTAGGCTCAGGTCAGTTTATCCCAGGCTTTGAGGAGCAGATTGTAGGTCACAATATAGGCGATGAATTTGATGTTAATGTTACATTCCCCGAGGAATACGGTGCAGAGGAATTAGCAGGCAAGGACGCTACCTTCAAGGTTAAGCTTCACGAAATCAAGGTTCGCGAGTTACCCGAGATTGATGATGAGTTTGCAAAGGACGTAAGCGAATTCGATACACTCGACGCTTTAAAGGCTGACCTTAAAGAAAAGGCTCTCGAAAGAAAGACAAAGGCTGCTGACGAGGAAGTAGAAAACGATTTAGTTCAGCAGATTGTTGACAGCATTAAGGGTGAAATTCCTGAGGCTATGTTTGAAAACAGACTAAATCAGAGTGTTGAAGAGTTTGCATACAGATTGCAGTCACAGGGACTTGACCTTAACACATATCTCAAGTATACTAATTCAACTATTGATGATTTCAAGGCTTCTTTCCGTCCTCAAGCTGAGGGTCAGGTTAAGTTCAGATTAGCACTTGAAAAGATTGTTGAGCTTGAGAAAATTGAGGCAACCGAGGAAGATATCAACGCACAAATCGAAAAAATGGCTAAGGATTACGGTATGGAAGCTGAGCAGATTAAGGCTGCTGTACCAAGCTCCGAGATTGCTAAAGACTTAGCAGTTGGCAAGGCTATCGATTTAATTAAGGAAAATGCGGTAATTACAGAGGTTGAGGCTAAAACCGAAAAGGAAGAGAAAAAGCCTGCAAAGAAGACTGCCGCTAAAAAGTCTACAAAAAAGACTGAGGAAAAGAAAGACGCTGAATAATTGATTATTTAATTCGGTTTTCGTCAAAAATATAGGGGCTGTCTCAATGTTAATATGCTTTGAGTCAGTCCCTTTTTGTAAATTTTTATATTAATACATTTTTAAAGGAGAAATACTTATGGATATGACAATGATACCTTATGTTATTGAGCAGACAGGCAGAGGTGAACGTTCTTATGACATTTTTTCACGTCTTTTAAATGACAGAATTATTATGCTAAATGATCAGGTTGACAACGCAAGCGCGAGTGTAATTATTGCACAGCTACTTTATCTTGAAGGTCAGGACCCTGACAAAGACATTTCTTTCTACATCAATAGCCCCGGTGGCTCGGTATCTGCTGGTCTTGCAATTTACGATACAATGCAGTACATTAAGTGTGATGTCAGTACTATTTGTATGGGTATGGCGGCAAGTATGGGCGCGTTTTTGTTATCAGCAGGTGCTAAGGGCAAGCGCTACGCTCTTCCCAACAGCGAAATTATGATTCATCAGCCGTTAGGTCAGGCACAGGGTCAGGCTACCGATATTCTTATTCACGCAAGCCACATTGAAAAGACACGTGCAAACTTAAACAGAATTTTGGCTAAAAACACAGGCAAGCCGCTTGAGATTATCGAAAAAGACACCGAAAGAGATAATTTCATGTCGGCTGATGAGGCTTGTGAATACGGTCTTATTGACAAAGTTATTACAAAAAGATAAGGGGTACTGAGATGCCTAACAAAAAAGATTCTGAAATCTGCTGTTCTTTTTGCGGCAAAACTCAGGACGAGGTAACACGTCTTGTTGAGGGACCAGGCGTTTATATATGCGACAACTGTATTGAATTCTGTAATTCTTTGCTTTTTGACGATGAAATGGTTGCAAAGAAGAATTCCAAACGCAAAAAGCAGCCCGAATTTAAACTGCCCAAGCCTCAGGAAATTAAGGAGCAGCTCGACCTTTATGTTATAGGTCAGGAGGATGCCAAAAAGACTCTTGCCGTTGCGGTTTACAATCACTATAAGCGCATTTTCAAAACAACCGAAAATGATGTAGAGCTTGGAAAAAGCAACGTGCTTCTCTTAGGGCCTACAGGTGTGGGCAAAACCCTTTTGGCTCAGACCTTGGCAAAAAGCCTTAATGTGCCGATTGCTATTACCGATGCTACAACCCTTACCGAAGCAGGATATGTGGGCGAGGATGTTGAAAATATTCTTTTACGGCTTATTCAAGCGGCAGATTATGATATTGAAAAAGCAGAGCACGGCATAATTTATATTGACGAGATTGACAAAATAGCCAGAAAATCGGAAAATACCTCTATTACCCGAGATGTAAGCGGTGAGGGTGTGCAGCAGGCACTTCTCAAAATTCTTGAGGGTACAGTTGCAAACGTTCCTCCTCAGGGCGGCAGAAAGCATCCGCAGATGGAGTATATACCGATTAATACATCTAATATCCTGTTCATTTGCGCTGGCGCGTTTGACGGTATTGAAAAGGTTATCGAAAAGCGTATCGGCGGCGGAAGTCTGGGCTTTGGCGCAGAGGTTAAATCACCCAAAAGCATTGAGGCGCAGGATGTTGCTGTAAACACAACCCACCAAGACCTTGTAAAATTCGGTCTTATCCCCGAGCTTGTAGGCAGACTTCCTGTGATTACCGCCTTAAAGGGTATGGACAAGGAAACTCTTATAAGGATTATGACCGAGCCTAAAAATTCGGTTATAAAGCAGTATGAACAGCTGTTTAAGATGGATAATATCGAGCTTGTGTTTGAGGGTTCTGCTTTAGAAAAAATTGCAGAGCTTACAATCGAACGCAAAACAGGTGCCAGAGGTCTTCGTTCTATAATTGAGGGCGTTTTGCAGAAATTTATGTTTGAGTGTCCGTCAGACTCTACTATCAAAAGGATTATTGTCACAAACGATACAGTAATCGGCGGCGACGCAATAATTGAAAGAGAATAATTT
>CAYQFD010000068.1:0-4750 GCA_964416795.1 uncultured Ruminococcus sp.
TATTCCTTTAAGGTTATACCCTCAATATATTCCATTACAATATACTGAATAAGGTCGCCAAAGCTTACATCGTAAACATTAACAATATTAGGATGAGAAAGCATTGCGATAGCCTTTGATTCGTTCTTGAATCTGCGCAAAAATTCTTCATTCGAGGTAAATTCCTCCTTGAGAATTTTAACTGCAACGGTTTTGTCCTCCTGATTATCGCGTGCCTTGTATACCACTGCCATACCGCCAACGCCGATAATTTCCTGAATTTCGTAACGTCCGTCAATACGTTTTCCAACAAATCTGTCCATAATCTATTCCTTTCTGAGCATCTATTGCTACGCCAGTATTACTACTGTAATGTTATCTCCGCCACCGTTTTGATTAGCCTGCTCAACTAATTTTTCCGCCGACGACGAAGCATTGTTTTTCAGTATACTGTAAATCGTGTCTTCGTCAACAAAGCTACTGAGTCCGTCTGTGCATAACAAAAGCTTTTCATCGCTATTAAGTGTTACTTCGGCGAAATCCGCTATAACATTTTCTTCGGCACCAAGCGCCCTTGTAATAACATTTTTTCGCGGATGAACCCTTGCATCCTCAGCAGTTATCTTTCCGCTTTCTATCAGTGTCTGCACAACCGAATGGTCACGGGTTAACTGACACAGCTTTTCACCTGCAATGTATGCTCTGCTGTCACCCACGTGGGCAATCACTGCCTTGTCTTTTTCTGCTATTGCGATAACAACAGTTGTTCCCATTCCTTTGAGTTCGGGGTTTTTTACTGCCATATCGTAAATTTCAATATTTGCACTTTCAATAGCATTTTTCAGCATTTTTTTAGTAGAATCGGTGTCAACATTGGCTCTGTAAGAACGCATAATGTATTCCGAGATGACCTTCACAGCAGTTTCGCTTGCAACATTTCCTGCATTTGCGCCGCCCATACCGTCGCACACAATAGCAAAAACCGCATTGTTTTCGATTTCGGCAGCAAAGAAAGCATCCTGATTGCTTTGCCTCACCTTACCGATATCACTTTTACTGTAAATCTGCATTGTTTACCCCCTCCTTTTCTTTTCGTCTTAGCTGTCCGCAAGAAGCTTCGATGTCCGCTCCCAAGGTTCGTCTGACCGTAGCGTTTACACCCTTGCTTTCAAGCAAATTCTTGAAATTTATTATTTTATTTCTTTCCGGTTTTTTAAAGGAGTTTTCCTTAACCGGATTTGCAGGTATTAAATTAACATGACTCATTATACCTTTGAGCCTGCGTGCTAATTCGTCGGCGCATTCCTCACTGTCATTAACGCCCTCTATAAGCGCATATTCAAAAGAAATCCGACGTGTAGTCACCTTTTGATAATCCTTGCATGCTTTAAGCAATGCATCTATATTCCAACGCTTATTAACCCTCATCATAGAGGTTCTGATTTCATCATTCGGCGCGTGCAACGATACTGAAAGAGTTATAGGAAAATTATACTCCTTTAGCTTTTCAATTCCGCTTACCACGCCCGAAGTTGAAAGTGAAATATGCCTGAGTCCTATCCCTAAGCCCTTCTCATTAGATACAAGTTCTAAAAATCGGACCGAGTTTTCAAAGTTATCAAGCGGTTCGCCCATTCCCATCATAACAACATTGGAAATTCTCACGTTATTGTCCTTAGCCGCCGCCATAATTTGCGAAAGCATTTCAGAGGCAGTGAGATTACGCACTAAGCCTCCAAGCCCCGAAGCACAGAAGCTGCATCCCATTCGGCAGCCAACCTGTGTTGAAATACAAACCGTATAGCCGTGCTCGTATTTCATAAAAACAGACTCTATATATTCTCCGTCATATAGCTCAAAAAGATATTTTACAGTGCCGTCAATTTTCGATTGCAACCGCTTTACGATTTTAACCGACGCTATATAACAGTTGTCCGCCAAAATATTTCTGAGTGTTTTGGGGATATTTGTCATTTCGTCAAAGGTTTTAACCCCTGACTGCAGCCAAGAAAAGATTTGATTTGCTCTGTAACTGGGCTCACCGAAATTTACGAGTAATTCCTCAATTTCTACGACTGTCATAGATTTTATATCGGTCTTACCCAAAGTTAAACCTCCTCTTTAACAAGCAAAGCATAATAAAAACCGTCTGTTTTATCTATATGCGGCATAAGAGTTTTCTCTGTCACCTTTTTAAAGGTATTATACTCCTTTAAAAAGCGATTTACAACCTCTTCGTTTTCCGCACGCCTTAAAGTACAGGTGGAATAAAGTATTCTGCCGCCTTTTTTAAGATATTTTGCAGTATTGCACAGAATACTCCACTGTATCTCTTGGAGCTCTTTAAAATCATTTAAAGCCTTATATTTAATATCGGGCTTTCGTCTTATAACACCCAGCCCCGAACAGGGAACATCACAAAGAATTGCATCAAATTCACCCATGGTCTCATTGTAAACTGTGGCATCGTTTACACAGGTGTTTATGATATCAATGCCAAGCCTTTTAGCACCCTCTTTAATAAGTCCTACCCTGTGCTCATAAAGGTCACAGGCAACAATCTCGCCTTGATTTTGCATAATAGACGCCATTGTAAAGGTTTTGCCCCCAGGGGCTGCACATATATCGAGCACCCTTTCACAAGGCTTTGGACTAAGCGCCGAAATCGCTGTTTGACTAGCCTCGTCCTCAACATAAAAGAAGCCGTCTTTAAAAAGAGCACTGCCGCCTATATCTATTCCCTTTTCGAGAATAACAGAATTTTCTATATTACCCTCTTTTGCTCTGACACCCACTCCCTCAAGACTTTCTAATAGCGACTTGGCATCGGTTTTTAGAGTATTAACCCTCAAAGTAAAGGGGGCAGGCTTTAGGCTTTCCTCTAAAAGTGAAATTGCGGTATCTGTACCGTAATCCTTAATAAAAGACTCTACGAGCCACAAGGGTGCCGAAAACCGTATACTCAAATCAGCAGGGGTATTGCCGTTTGGGATAGGAATTTCCTCACGAAGTATATTTCTAAGCACCGCATTTACAAAACCTGCATTTCGGTTTTCCTTGGATTTTTTTATAAGCTTTACTGCTTCGTTAACTGCGGCACTCTCGGGAATTTTATCCATATACATTATCTGATAAAGCGCTGTTCTTAAAACGTTAAGAGTAAACGGCGCGGTTTTCGCAAGAGCGGTTTTAATAAATTTTGACAATACGTAATCGAGTGTAATTTTCCTGTCAAGCACACCGTAAACCAAAGCCGAAACGAATGCTCTGCCTTCACTGTTTAAATCGGTGTTTTCAAAGAAATTTGTAAGAGTCAAATTTGAATACGCACCGTCATTTTCAATTTTCATTAAAATTCCAACAGCAAGCTTTCTCTCGTTAGTCATTAGCCTCTCCGATAACGGTTCCTATTTCCAATTTGTTTCCGCATAAAAACTGTTTTGCAGTCATAGGCTTTGAGCCCTCAGGACTAATTTCCAACAGTTCAACCGCACTGCCGTCCTTACACGAAATCACCAATCCGTCAGTATTTTCTATTATTTGTGAAGCGCTTTTCTGGGTTTTTTGGGAAACTCTTGCGCTTATAACCTTTATACGCTTGCCGTCAAGAAAGAAATATGCACAGGGCCAAGAATAAAAACCTCTTACCGCACAGCAAATTTCTTCAGCGGTATTATTCTTAAAATCCAGCAATGCCATTTCCTTTTTTATCATAGGAGCATAGGTTGCAAGGCTTTCATCCTGTTTTATGGGTTTTATTTCACCCTTTTCCAACTCATCAAGAGTAGAAACCGTTAAATCGGCACTTACCTGTGACAAACGCTCAAAAAGCTGCTCGGCAGTTTCATTTTCGCCGATTTCAACCTCTGACTGCTCTAAAATATCGCCCGTGTCTATTCCGCTGTCCATAAGCATAGTGGTAACACCTGTCACCTTTTCACCGCGAATAATAGACCACTGTATCGGTGCAGAGCCTCTGTACTTAGGAAGAAGCGAGGCGTGTCCGTTGACACAGGCTATCCTTGGAATACTAAGCACATTTTCGGGCAAAATTTTGCCGTAGGCTACTACAACAATCACGTCGGGCTCGAAGCCTTTTATTAATTCCACCGTTTCTTCATTTCGTAAGGTCTGTGGCTGAAAAACGGGTATATTATACTTTTCGGCACAAACCTTAACAGGCGGTGGGGTTAAAATATGCTTTCTTCCAACAGGCTTATCAGGTTGTGCAAAAACTGCAGAAACCTCATGACCTGCCGCAATTAAGCCTTCAAGTGTTTTAACGGCATAGTCGGGAGTGCCCATAAAAACTATTTTCATTTTTTATCAACCCTGTCAATATAAAGTACACCGTCAAGATGGTCGATTTCGTGGCAAAAGGCTCTTGCCTTGAAGCCCTCGGCGGTGATTGTGATATTTTCGCCCTTTCTGTTCTGAGCGTGCACAGTAACAGTCATAGGACGTGTTACCTCTTCAAATCTTTCAGGAATAGAAAGGCAACCCTCACTTCCTGTCTGACTTCCGCTTTTTTCAACTATTACGGGGTTTATAAGCTCTATCAGTCCGTCGCCGACATCTACAACACAGTAACGTCTTAAAATTCCAACCTGCGGTGCCGCAAGACCGACACCCTCGGCTTTATACATAGTTTCTGCCATATCGTCAAGAACGGTTGCAAGCTTTTCGTCAAAGGTAAGCTGTGTTCTGCAAACCTTCCTTAAAACCTCGTCACCTATTTTAACTATATTCCTTATAGCCATTTTTTCCTCCT
>CAYQFD010000068.1:4850-7276 GCA_964416795.1 uncultured Ruminococcus sp.
GCTAAATCAGTGTTTCGGGATTCATATCTACCGAAACCGATGCATCGCCCTGCATCTTAATATCCAATGCTTTTTTAAGCATTTCTCTGAACTTTAAATTGTTTTTGCATTTAATTA
This sequence comes from uncultured Ruminococcus sp., assembly GCA_964416795.1. GTDB lineage: Bacteria > Bacillota > Clostridia > Oscillospirales > Acutalibacteraceae > UBA737. The sequence continues at coordinate 4,968 of CAYQFD010000068.1, forward strand.
TCATTCTGAATCTATAACGGTTATTAACCTTTGAAAGTGCCGCAGGCGAAGGTCCTAAAATTATAACCTTAACACCGCTGTATTCTTTATCTATTAAAGCTTTTATGTTTTTAAAGACCGAATTAATCGCATTCTCCGCAAAATCGCGGTTAACCGACTGCGAGCAAACCAGACATATATCGCAATAGGGCGGATAAACCATAAGCTTGCGGTTTAAAATTTCTTCACTGTAAAAGGTATCGTAATCCTGATTTTTTGCAAGCTCAATTATATTACTGTCCGGATTCACGGTCTGAATTATTGCTTTTCCGCGTGTATTTCCGCGTCCCGCTCTGCCTACAACCTGCGTGAGCAGTGAAAAGGTTCGCTCAAAGCTTCTGAAATCCTCACTGAAAGCGGCGCTGTCCGCTCCCAAAACTCCCACCAGCGTAACATTCGGAAAATCAAGTCCCTTTGCTACCATTTGTGTGCCTAAAAGAATATCATACTCGCCGCCCGAAAAGGCTGTGAGATAATTAGAATAAGAATCCTTAGTCATTGTGCTGTCAGCATCAAGTCTTAAAATTTTAGCATTTGGAAAAAGCGAAGCCAGTTCTTCCTCTGCCTTTTGAGTGCCAAGTCCCATAAATTTCATATTTTCGTGACCGCACTCACTGCAAACATTCTCTTTCGGTTTTGAATACCCGCAATAGTGACACATCAGTCTGTTGTTAGCGGAATGATAGGTAAGTGAAATACTGCAATTAGGACAGGCTTCAACATAACTGCAATTCGGACAGGATATATAAGTATTATGTCCTCTTCTGTTAAGAAGCAAAATTGCCTGCTTTCCTGAAGATAAGGTTTCCTTTAACTCCTCATAAAGCACAGCCGAAAGGCAAGAGGTATTACCGTTTTTAAGCTCCTCGCACATATCAACTGTATAAACCTCAGGCAAAACCGCATCACCGTAACGCGAAGCAAGCTTATAAAGCGAATATTTACCGTTTTTAGCGTGTGTGAAGCTTTCGATAGACGGAGTCGCCGATGCAAGACACAATAACCCCTTGCTTCTTGATATTCTGAATTTTGCCAATTCTCTTGTATGAAAACGCGGCGACTTCTCTGATTTATATGTGTGCTCCTGCTCCTCGTCGATAATTATAAGACCGAGATTTAAGAACGGTGCAAAAATCGCACTGCGAGTACCGATTGCAATAAGCGCTTTTCCGTCCTTTATTCTCTGCCATTCGTCCATACGCTGTCCTAAAGACAACGCGCTGTGAAATACCGCCACCTTGTCGCCATAGCGAGCGGTAAAAATCGAGATAAGCTGAGGTGTTAAGGCTATTTCGGGCACCATTACAATAACACCCTTTTTATCCTCTATAACCTTATCCGCAAGCTTTAAAAACACCTGCGTTTTACCCGAGCCTGTAATTCCGTAAAGCAAGGAAACCTTGGCGTCATTAGATTTATAATCACTTAAAAGTCCGTTATAGGCTTTTTTCTGCTCATCAGTTAAGGTAATCTCGTGTGATTTGGCGGCAACAGATTTATAAGGTATTCTGTAAATCTGCTTTGTGTAATAACAAAGCACACCCTTTTTAACAAGAGCGTCTACCACTGACTGTGTAACACCTGTAAAATAACAAATTTCCTTGACAGATGCCGCACCCACGTCATAAAGCAGATTATAAACCTCTTTTTGTTTTGCCGTCAGCTTCTGCGGCGGTTCTTCGTTTACAATTCTTACCCACTTTTCAGTAGCATCGTTCATTTTGCGCTTGGCATCCATGGTTTTAATAAGCGCCTGCTTTTGCACCATTATTTCAAGTGCCTCGGCAGTCACCTTAAACTCGGTTTTAAGCGCGCTCTCACTTTTTTCGCCATTAGACAAAAGACAGTCATAAATCCTTCTTTCATCCTCATTTAAAAGCTCGGGTGAAAATTCCTCATTGGCAGAATAAAAGCTCACAAGACTGTAGGAAAGTCCCGCAGGCAATACCGCGTTTACCGCATCGTAATAGGTGCAGAAAACCGTTTTTTGCATAAAGGCACAGAGCGCTAGCATTTCGCTGTTCAAAATAGGCTCACTGTCTATTACAGCACTTAAATTTTTAAGCCCTGACAGCTCACCGTTTTGGAGACTGAAAACCATTCCCTGTTTTTTTGTGTTACCCTTGCCAAACGGCACTAAAACCCTGCAACCAGCTTTTAAGCTCCCGTGATACTGAGTAGGAATGGCATAGGTATAGAGTTTGTCAAAAGTAAGAGTTGCACCGCTAAGGGCAACCTGTGCTACAAGCCCTGTCATACCTATCCCTCCT
>CAYQFD010000069.1:0-7230 GCA_964416795.1 uncultured Ruminococcus sp.
AGGGGCTTTCCTGAACGAATTTTTTCCACCAAGCCTTTTTGATGTTGTTTTTAAGCTCAACACCCAAAGGACCGTAATCCCAAGAGTTTGCAAGGCCGCCGTAAATTTCACTACCTGGATAAACAAAACCTCTGCCTTTGGCAAGGGCTACGATAGTTTCCATACTTTTCTTTGAATTTTCCAAAATTTTCTCCTCCAAATAATAACAGTTTTCGAAAAAATTTCAAATTTCTACAAATAATATAGTACAAAAAAATAATGCAAAAGTCAACAAATTAATTGACTTGACATATTAATTTAGATGGTTTATACTTATTTTATATTACATTTGGAGGTACTTTTATTATGGATAACGGAAAAATTAAACTTCACAATATTGATTTCGAAGATTTTATAAAGGTAGTTGACGAGTGCAAGGGTGATGTTTTCCTTGAAACAAGTGACGGCGATATTCTGAATTTAAAATCTAAGCTTTGCCAGATGATTGGTATTAGCACAATCCTTAAAAATACCGAGATTGAGGAAGCTACCATTCGTTGTGCCAACCCCGAAGACGAAACAAAGCTATTCCGCTTTAATTTATACGGAAAAACTGATAATTAAGGAGAATAAAAATGTCCGAATTTTTAAGTTACAAAGAAAAACCGCTTGTTCGCAAGGGTAACGAAATTTATTATGGGGATATGTCCGAGCCCTTTGTTGTGAAGCTAACAATCCTTTCCGCAAAAAAAGAGGGAGAAAATGAAGTTCCCGACAAAGTGCAGATTCAGCTTTTAAAGAGCGACATTCAGTTATCTGACAAGGACAGAATAGTTAAAGAAACCACAAAGAATACTATGTTTGATGCTTTGGATTTCGGTTTTGTATGGCTTGAAAGAGCACTTAAGGATTAATATTTAAAAGGTATGCACCGCGGTTTTGCGGTGCTGTTTTTATATATAGAAGTTTAAAAAGGCAAGTATTGTATATAATAATATTTAATTTGGTATAATTTACTTGACAAGAGTGCTTATCAGAATGTAAAATATATAAGATATTAAAAGGGGTATTTTGCCCTTGTACTTATAAATCAATCAAATGACATATTAAAAAAATAAATTTATGGAGGCAATTTAATTTAATGAACGAAAAACCGATTAAAAAACAAGCAGTCGGAAATAAAGAAACGAAAAAGAAAAAGAATTATAACAATCAAAAAAGCGGTCAGCAGAAGAGAACTCAGAACAGCCGTACAAATAATTCTAATAAAAACACTACCGCAAAGAAGAAAAGCTACACTAGACCGACTCCTCCGCCAAAGCCTGTTAAAATTATTCCACTTGGCGGTCTTGGGGAAATAGGTAAGAATATCACACTTTATGAGTATGACGGTGATATGATTTTGGTTGACTGCGGAATGTCATTCCCTGATGAAGATATGCCGGGTATTGATATTGTAATTCCCGATTTTACCTATATTCTTGAAAACAAGGAAAAAATCAAGGGTCTTTTTGTGACGCACGGTCACGAGGACCATATAGGCGCCATTCCGTATTTGCTTAAAAATTTTAATGTGCCGATTTATGCAACAAGACTTACAATCGGTCTTATTGAGGGGAAATTAAGGGAGCACAAGCTTTTAAGCGACGCGAAGCTTCATACTGTTAAAGCGGGTGAGGTTATAGCACTCGGTAATTTTGCGGTTGATTTTATTCACGTCAATCACTCTATTCCCGATGCAGTCGGCTTTGCAATTACTACCCCTGCAGGCACAGTTATTCACACGGGCGACTTTAAAATTGATACAACACCTATAGATGATCAAGTAATAGATATCGGCAGATTTTCGGAATACGGCAGACACGGAGTATTAGCACTTCTTGCCGATTCCACTAATGCTGAACGTCCTGGATACACTTCTTCTGAAAAATTGGTTGGCGGTTCTTTCTCCAACTTTTTCGGCAAGGCTGAGGGACACCGCATAATAGTAGCGACCTTTTCATCCAACATTCACCGTATTCAGCAGATAATCAATGAAGCAGTGCATTGCGGAAGAAAGGTTGCAGTATCAGGAAGAAGTATGACAAATGTTGTCGCTGTGGCGGAAGAGCTTGGATATCTTAATGTTCCCCATAATGTGCTTATTGATTTAGCAGATATCAAGAACTATGAACCTGGTAAAATTGTGGTTATCACAACAGGCTCGCAGGGCGAACCGCTGTCGGCTCTTCACAGAATGGCTTTTTCCGACCATAGACAGATTGAAATAATTCCAGGTGATATGATTATTATTTCTGCAACACCTATTCCTGGGAATGAAAAGCTTGTAAGCAAGGTAATTAACGAGCTTATGAAGAGCGGTGCTAACGTTGTATATGAAAGAATGTACGATGTTCACGTTTCGGGACACGCCTGTCAGGAAGAGCTAAAGCTTATGATGAGCATTGTAAAACCGAAATATTTTATTCCGCTACACGGCGAACAAAAGCATCTTATCAAGCACGCAGCTCTTGCAGAGCAGGTGGGAATTCCTTATGAAAATGTATTGATTACCGTAAACGGTGCAGTTATTGAGATTACTAAGGATAATATCAAGTGTGAAGAAACCGTAACAGCCGGCAGAGTTTTGGTAGACGGCTTGGGTGTTGGCGATGTCGGAAGTATAGTGCTTCGTGACAGAAAACACTTATCAGATGATGGTATTATTGTAGTTGCTGTTACAGTTGACCGTATAAGTCGTGAGGTTGTATCAGGACCTGACGTTGTATCTCGTGGATTTGTTTATGTTAAGGAATCCGAAGAGCTTATGAGTGAAATAAACGAGCTTGTTTGTGAAATACTTGAGCGTTGTTATATCAACAATGTAAGAGATTGGAACACAACAAAGCTAAAGATTAAGGAAGGCGTTTCAAGATTCTTGTTTAGTAAAACAAAGCGCAGTCCGATGATTCTTCCTGTGATAATGGAAGTTTAATGTAACGGAGGTAATTAAAATGAAAGTAATATTATTAGCAGACGTAAAAGGTCACGGAAAAAAGGGTGAGCTTTGCAATGTTTCTGACGGTTATGCAAGAAACTTTTTATTCCCTAAAAAATTAGCGGTCGAGGCAGACAATGCCGCTTTAAACGAGCTTAAAAACCGCGAAGAATCTGCGGCGCACCATAAAAAAGAAGAGATAAAAGCCGCAAACGAAACAGCCGCTAAATTAGAGGGTAAAACAGTTGTTATTAAGGCAAAGGCAGGTTCTGGCGGAAGACTTTTCGGCTCTGTTACCAGCAAGGAAATAGCTCAGGAAATCAAGAATAGCTTAGGCGTTGAAATTGATAAAAAGAAAATGAATGCTCCTGATATTAAAAACTTTGGAGAATACACAGCAGAAATCAAGCTGTATCAGGGAATTGTTGCTAAATTAACAGTAAAGGTTACGGAATAATTTAAAATGGCTGATGAAAAATTGATTTACAACCTTGACGGTGCGAGACTTCCGTACTCTGTTGAGGCAGAACAGGCAGTGCTTGGCTCGGTTTTAATTGACCCTGCCTGTCTTAATGATATTGCGGTGCAGATGAAGGCGGATTATTTTTTTATTCCGCAGCATAAGGAAATTTACGCCGCAATGTCCTCTATGTATGAGCTGAGTCAGACTATTGACTTTGTATCATTACTTGAAAAACTGAAAAAAGACGGTGTATATGACGAAGCAGGCGGCAAGGCATATTTAACGCAGCTTGTTCAGACTGTGCCTTCTGCCGCTAACGTTCTTACATACGTTGCAATTATAAGAGACCGTTATTATGCGCGCTCTCTTATGGGTGCTGCACAGAGCATTATTAAAGATGTAAATGAAAACACTTTGGATTCGGGCAAACTGCTTGACTCTGCAGAGCAACGTATTTTTGAAATAAGACAGGGTAGGGAGCTTAGCGGTCTTACACATATTAAGGACGTTATCGTAAACGAAACCTATGACCGACTCACAAAAATGGCAGACCCTGAAACGAGAGCAGATTATATCGGTATTCCTTGCGGAATAGGCGAACTTGATAAAATGATAACGGGACTCAATAAGTCTGACCTTATTATTTTGGGCGCGCGTCCCGGTATGGGTAAAACCTCTTTCGCACTTAATATTGTGCGGAATGTTGCTATGAATACAGGAAGAACAGTTTGCTTTTTCTCACTTGAGATGACACGTGACCAATTAGCACAGCGTATGCTTTCAAGTGAGGCAGGTATAAAGAGTGAGAAGCTAAGAACGGGTGAGCTTGACGATAAGGAATGGGCACGTTTGGCTCAGGCGGGAGCGGCTCTTTCAGAGGCTAATATCTATTTTGATGAAACCTCTGCGATTACAGTTCCTGAAATGAAGGCAAAGCTTCGAAGAATGAAGCCTGCACCCGACCTTGTTGTAATCGACTATTTAGGTCTTATGAAGTCGGCAAAGGCTACCGAAAACCGTGTTCAAGAGGTTTCTGAAATTACAAGAAACCTTAAAATTATGGCAAAGGAATTAAAGGTTCCTGTTGTTGTGTGCGCACAGCTTTCACGTGGTACTGAGGCTAAGGGCAAATCTCATAAGCCTGCGCTTTCCGACCTTCGTGAATCTGGCTCTATCGAGCAGGATGCAGATATCGTACTTTTCCTTTACAGAGAAACCTATTATGATAATGAAAAAACCGATGATGAGGACAGAGGCGATCCAAACAAGGCCGAATGTATAGTTGCAAAGAACCGTCACGGTGAAATAGGCACTGTTAATCTGCATTGGGACGGTCAGTTTACACGATTCACCTCTGTGGAAGTGTTCAGGTAATGGAAAATCTGATTTTAGATACAATAGAGCGTTTTTCTTTATTAGACGGCAAAAAAACCGTTACGGTTGCACTTTCGGGCGGTGCCGATTCTATGTGCCTTTTGTATGCCTTGTGTAATTTACGTGAAAAGCTCGGTATTTCGGTAAATGCCGCGCATTTAAATCATAATATAAGAGGCAAAGAGGCGGTACGCGACCAAGAATTTGTAAAAGAACAGTGCAAGCTTTTAGGTATTACTCTGTTTACCGAAACTAAGAATATACCCGAAATTGCAAAGAAAAACGGACAAAGCCTTGAGCTTACAGCAAGAAATGTGCGTTATGAGTTTTTAGAGCGCGTGTCAGGTGATTCTTGTGTTGCGACTGCTCATACCGCAAGTGATAATTTTGAAACAATGCTCTTTAATCTTACACGCGGCAGCGGTGCTGAGGGACTTTGCGGAATACCGATAAAACGCGGAATTTTTATTCGCCCATTGCTATATGCTACGCGTGAGGATGTCGAGGAATACTGCAGAAAAAACAGTGTTCCGTTTGTTACGGATTCCACAAATCTTTGTGACGATTATTCAAGAAATAAAATTCGTCATAACGTGATTCCTGTTTTAAAAGGGCTTAATCCTAAGTCGGAGCTTTTAGCTCTTAAAACCGCGAATGCTTTAAGAGAAGATTGCGCTTCTTTAAGAAAAACCGCCGAAGAATTTTTAAATGAAAGCCTTAAAGACTGTAAGCTTTGCTTAGAAAATTTTGGTAATTTGGATACCGCTTTAAAAAAACGTGTGATTATTTCGTTTGTTAATTCCGTATTTTCGGATATTTCGCTTGAAACGGTTCATATTAACGGGATTTTAAAGGTGTGCCAAATGGGTGGTAACACAAGTCTTCCAAAGGATATGCTGGCAGTAAGAGAGAAAGGCTACCTTGTAATAAAACCGAAAAATCAAGGCTTAAATCCGAATTTTAAAGTAGAAATTACAGAAAATACTCAAAAAGTTAATAATTTGTTTTTAAATAGTTCGCTTGACTGTGATAAAATTGTAGGTAAATTGGTACAAAGGACAAGAGTTAGTGGCGATAGTATAAGACTCTCGGGCAGAGGATGCACAAAAACTCTTAACAAATGGTTTAATGAATTCGGTGTTCCTAAAGAGGAAAGAGATTTTATACCTGTTCTGGCGGATGATAAAGGGCCTGTATGGGTTTACGGGCTCGGTGTTGTGCAGAGATGCTCTGTCACTGCTTCAACCAAGAGGATTTTACAAATTAAGGGAGAGAGAATATGAACGAAAAAGATGTTGCGGCAGTTTTGATTCCCGAAGAGGAAATCAAAGAAATATGTAAAAGATTAGGTGAGGAAATTTCAAAAGATTATGCAGGCAAAAAACTGCTTCTTGTAAGCGTTCTTAAAGGTGCAGTTGTGTTTATGGCTGACCTTATGAGAAATATAACCTGCGAGTGTGAAATTGATTTTATGGCGGTTTCCTCTTATAGCGGAACTAAAACCACGGGTGTTGTCAAATTTAAAAAGGACCTTGATATTGACCCTGACGGCCGCGATATTCTGATTGTTGAGGATATACTTGATTCGGGTATTACTCTTTCATATCTAAAACAGGTATTACTTCAGAGAAACGCCGCTAGCATTAAAATTTGCACTTTTCTTGATAAGCCTGCTAACCGCAGAGCAGATATTAAAGCTGAATATGTAGGAAAGGAAGTACCTGATGAGTTCATTATCGGTTACGGACTTGACTACAATGAAAAATACAGAAATTTACCCTATGTAGGAATACTTTCTCCTGATGTTTATTCGGGATGATTTGTAGACCTATCAAATAGGAAAGGAGCAAACTCTTGAAAAAGAATTTTAAAAATGTACTTTTGTATATAGCGATACCGATTATTTTTATTTTAACAGTTATTTCGGTTTCCTATGTCACAAAGGATAGTACTCAAACGATTTATTCCGATGTTGTTGATATGATTAAGTCAAATGAGGTGTCGGAATTCAATCTTAACCTTTATAGCGGTGAGCTTACTTATGTAAAACGTGAGGACGGAAAGAAGTACCGCTATACCGTTGCAGACCCTTCGATTTTCTATAACGATATTTATGAAAGTGTTGAGAAAATAAAGCAGGAAAACAAAGGCACTGATAAGGATATAAAATATAACTACGAGCGTGGCGGCGAGGGCTCTTGGATAGTAAGTCTTTTGCCTACAGTTCTGATAATCGGAGTTATGATATTCTTCTGGATATTTATGTCCAAGAAAATGGGCGCTACGATGGGTGCCGATAAAACTATGGGCTTTGGTAAGTCAAAAGCCCGTAAGGATGACGGTAAGCGCAAGACCACCTTTGCCGATGTAGCAGGTGCTGATGAAGAAAAAGAGGAAATGAAAGAAATTGTTGATTTCCTTAAAGATCCTAAAAAGT
>CAYQFD010000070.1:0-7154 GCA_964416795.1 uncultured Ruminococcus sp.
GCAAATGCTCGATGATCGAAAAAATGCCCGGTGAGTACGAGCAGAAGTTTGCAGGTCTTAAAGCTTTTTACGCTTATATGATGGCGCATCCAGGCAAAAAACTTTTGTTTATGGGACAGGAATTCGCACAGTTTGTTGAGTGGAATTATGAAAAAGAGCTTGAATGGTTCTTACTTGACTATGAAGCACATAATAATATGTTACGGTTTACAAAGGATTTAAACAAATTCTATCTTGATAATTCACAGCTTTGGGAAGTGGATTATTCATGGGAAGGTTTTAAGTGGATTTCACACGACGATTATTCTCAAAGCATCATTTCGTTCAGAAGAATAAACAAAAACGGGGATGAGCTTATTGCTGTTTGCAATTTTGTTCCTGTTGAAAGAAAAAACTATTCTATCGGTGTTCCGATTTCGGGCAGTTATAAAAGAATATTCTGTTCGGATGATATAAAATACGGTGGTAATACAGAGCCTAGAAGGACAGGTTACAGGGCTGTTAAAAAAGCTATGCACGGATACGATTATTCGGTAAGCATAGATATTCCTCCAATGTCGGTAAGCTATTTTTCTTTACCTGCAAAAAGAGCCAAAAAAGCCGATAAAAAATAATAAAATGCCGAATTTTAGGCTAAAATAAATGGGAGTGTTAGTGTTGAAAAACAAAAAATGTGTTGCTATGCTGCTTGCAGGCGGACAGGGCAGCAGACTTGGAGTGCTGACCAGCAAAATCGCAAAACCCGCAGTGCCTTACGGCGGAAAGTACAGGATAATTGATTTCCCGCTTTCCAACTGTGCAAATTCAGGCATAGATACTGTGGGAATCCTCACGCAGTATAAGCCTTTGGAGCTTAACGACTATATTGGCTCAGGTAAGCCTTGGGATCTTGACAGACTAAGCGGAGGAGTACATATTTTGCCTCCGTATCAGGGACAAGAGGGCGGTAATTGGTATAAGGGCACAGCCAACGCTATTTACCAGAACCTTGAATTTATAGAAAGATATAATCCCGAATATGTTTTAATTCTTTCGGGCGACCATATTTATAAAATGGATTATTCCGAAATGATTAATCAGCACGAGAAGGACGGTGCAGACTGTACAATCGCTGTTCTCGAAGTAAGTATGGAGGAAGCAACCCGTTTCGGTATTATGAATACAAGGGAAGACGGCACCATTTACGAATTTGAAGAAAAACCGCCTGTTCCCAAGAGTAATCTGGCTTCTATGGGAATTTATGTGTTTAATTGGGAAAAACTCAAAAAGTATTTGACTGCGGATGAGCAAAATCCTGATTCTTCTAATGATTTCGGCAAAAATATAATTCCAACAATGCTTAATGACGGTCAGCTTTTAAAGGTTTACCGCTTTAACGATTATTGGAAGGATGTAGGAACAGTTAATTCGCTTTGGGATGCTAACCTTGACCTGCTTAATCCTAAGCTTGACCTTAACCTTTCTGATAAAAATTGGAGAATTTATTCGAGAACTGTTGCAATGCCGCCACAGTATATTTCAGAGAGTGCAATTGTTGAAAATTCTCTTATTACAAACGGTTGCGAGATTTACGGAAATATTGATTACTCGGTGCTCTTTGAAAATGTTACTGTTGAAGAAGGTGCTACGGTTGAATATTCACTCGTAATGCCGGGTGCGGTTATAAGGAAGGGCGCAAATGTAAGATATTCTATTATCGCTGAAAATGTTGAAGTGAGTGAGAATGCAGATATCGGTGCAGACCCTGCAGTAGTAGGAACGGATGATTGGGGAATTACAGTTGTGGGTGCTAATCTTACTGTGGGTAAAAATGCTAAAATATCTGCAAATAAAATGATTACCGAGTCTGTTGCAGAGGAGGAAGAAATATGAGAACATCAGCAGTAGCAGGAATTATTCTTGCAAACATCAACGATAACCTACTCAAAAAGCTTACATCAATGCGTTCGATGGCATCTATTCCGATTGGTGCGCGTTACCGTCTTATCGACTTTCCGCTTTCAAACCTTGTAAATGCGGGTGTTACAAGTGTAGGTATTATAACAAAGGAAAATTACCGTTCTCTTATGGACCATGTAGGCAACGGAGCGCCTTGGGAGCTTGACCGTAAACACGGCGGACTTTATCTATTGCCGCCGTATCTTACAAGCGGTGTTAGGCGTTACAGCGGTACCGTAGATGCGCTTTACGGAGCAAGGGATTATATTAAGCGTTGCGGGAGTGAATATGTCATTCTGTGTAATGCAGATGTGCTTGCTAATATAGATATTAAATCAGTCGTTGATGCGCATATTGAAAAAAATGCCGATGTAACAGTTTTGTATCATAAGGGTAAACTCACAGAAGAAAACAGAGATAATCTGCATATGACGATGGATAAGGATAACAGAATCACAAAGATGGAATTTGAAACAGTTCCTAATGCCGATACTGCTTGCGGGATAGGTGTTACTGTGATTTCCCGCGAACTTCTTTTAAAATTCGTTAAAGAAGCTTATGACGAGGGTCTTGTTAATTTTAATCGTGACTATTTGTCAGGCAAGGTCGGTCAGTTTAAAATTTACGGTTATGAGCACGAGGGCTATGTTTGCTTTATGAACGGTACTGACAGTTATTTTAAGGCTAGTATGGATATGCTCAAGCCCGAAGTAAGAAAGCAGTTATTCAACCGTAAAAGACCTATTTTCACAAAAACACGTGATGATATGCCTACGCGATACGGAATTAATTCCGTTGTTAAAAACTGCCTTATTGCTGACGGATGCATTATTGAGGGTACAGTTAAAAACAGTATTATCTCACGCGGGGTTAAGGTCGAGAAAGGTGCTGTTGTAGAAAACTGTATTTTGATGCAGGAAACCAAGGTTGGCGCAGATGCTCAGCTTAATAATGTTATTTCGGACAAAAACGCTGTAATTAGCGAAGAAATGATTTTAAAGGGCACAAAAGAAAAACAGTTTTTTGTTAAGAAGAATCAAATTATTTAATAAGGAGTTATATATGAAAGTTTTATTTGCTTCAAGTGAAGCTCTTCCTTTTGCTATGTCGGGTGGACTGGCTGATGTTGCAGGTGCGCTACCTAAAGCGCTTAGAAAAAGGTTTATTGGTTGCCGTGTTGTTTTACCGTTATATAGCAGTATTTCGGACGAAATGCGTGAAAAAATGACCTTTGTTTGCAATATTACGGTTCCTGTTTCTTGGAGAAGGCAGTATTGCGGTGTTTTCGAAGCGCATATTGACGGTGTTATTTATTACCTTATAGATAATCAGTACTATTTCAAGCGTGACGGACTTTACGGTCATTATGATGACGCTGAGAGATTTGCATTCTTTTCACGTGCGGTTCTTGAAATTATTCCGCATATCGGTTTTACGCCCGATATCATCCACTGTAATGACTGGCAAACTGCCTTGATTCCGATTTATCTTGATGCATTTTATAAATATGACAGTCTTTACAGTAATATCAAAACCGTATTTACAATTCATAATATTCAGTATCAGGGAAAATATGGTTACGAGCTTGCAAATGATGTTTTAGGTCTTCCCGAGGAATGTCAAAGCTTGCTCCATTATGACAACTGTATCAACTTTATGAAGGGTGCTATTCAGTGCTCAGATAAGATTACTACAGTGTCACCGACTTATTCTAAAGAGATTCTTGATCCATATTATTCACACGGGCTTGACAATATCTTAAAGCAGTTTACCTATAAGCTCACAGGTATTGTCAACGGTATTGATACTGAGGTTTACAATCCTGAAACCGATCCGCTGATTTTCAAAAACTATTCGGCTGACGATAAGAAAAACAAGGCTGTAAACAAGAAAATGCTTCAGGAAGAATTGGGACTTCCTGTAAAAAAGAATACCGCTATAATAGGTATTGTTACACGCCTTGTAAAGCATAAGGGTATCGACCTTGTTAAATGCGTATTTGAGGAGCTTTTAAAAGCTGATGTGCAGTTTGCAGTTTTGGGTTCAGGTGAATGGGAGTTTGAAACCTTCTTTCACGAAATGGCTGAAAAATATCCCGATAAGGTAGGTTTAAAGCTTGGATTTAATCCAATGCTTGCCCACAAAATTTATGCGGGTGCGGATATATTCCTGATGCCAAGTCAAAGTGAGCCTTGTGGCTTGGCACAGATGGTAGCGCTTCGTTACGGCACTATTCCGATTGTTCGTGAAACAGGCGGTCTTAACGACACTATTTCTGACAGCGGTGACGGCAAGGGCAACGGCTTCACCTTTAAGTCATATAACGCACACGATATGCAAAATACCGTTTGGCGCGCTTTGGAGAGCTATTCCGATAAAAATGGCTGGGCTACTCTTGTTGACAGAGCAATGAGATGTGACAACAGTTGGAAGACCTCAGCTAATGCATATATCGGTTTGTATAAAGAATTATTAAGAGGTTAGTATAAAGGGGTTGCAAATCATTTGCAATCCCTTTATAATGGAAAAGGTTAGTCGAAACAAACGTGTTTCGACTAACTACTATCGTTATAATGAATATTAGAAATTTGAGTTAGGGGAGAATGGTTTGGATATTATTAAATCTATAATCTTAGGCATTATTGAGGGTATTACCGAATGGTTGCCTATAAGCAGTACGGGACATCTTATTATAGCTGATGAATTTATTAAGCTTAATGCGTCTGCTGAATTTAAAGAGATGTTCAATGTTGTTATTCAGTTGGGTGCAATATTAGCGGTTGTTGTCATTTATTTTAAGAAAATATGGCCCTTTACCTCTAAAAAAGAAAACGGGTATAGCTATATTACCAAGGGCAATGGCTACTTTAAAAAAGATGTAATGGATATGTGGTTTAAGGTTATTGTTGCTATTTTACCCGCGGCTGTAATCGGAATTCCGCTTGATGATATTTTTGAAGAGCATTTTCATAATTACATAGTTGTAGCTTTAGCGCTTATAATATACGGTATTCTTTTCATACTTATCGAACGTAAGAATAACAGATTAACGCCTAGAATCAAGGATGTAGGGGATATAACCTATAAAACCGCACTGTTAATCGGTATCTTTCAAGCTTTATCCTTAATACCCGGCACTTCACGTAGCGGTTCTACAATTCTTGGTGCTATTATAATCGGTGTATCACGTGTTGCTGCGGCAGAATTCAGCTTTTATATGGCAATTCCTGTTATGTTCGGCGCTAGCCTTATAAAGCTTTTAAAGTTCGGCTTCGAGTTTACAGGCACTGAGCTTGCAATACTGGCTGTCGGTATGATTACTGCATTTATTGTATCCGTAATCGCAATAAAATTCCTTATAAGCTATATAAAGAAGAAGGATTTTTCTGCTTTTGGATATTACAGAATAATACTCGGTATAATTGTTATTGCATATTTCTTAATAAAACAGTAAAAAAATACTTGACCTTAGAGGTGATATGTGCTATAATACTATCACCTCTGAAAAGGTTCTTTTTTTTTGTAAGGAATCTTTGGGTCCCGAATTTGAGGTTACACGGTGCTTTTCGTGCGGTTTTTCCGCACGGTGTAAGGTCTTATTTGGATTGAGGGAGGCGTTTACTTTTACCAAAAGTTAGAGTAAAAGCAAAAAATATTTCCGTAAAGCGGGAGGTGCCGTTATGAGAGTAAAAATAACTTTAGCATGCACTGAATGCAAACAGCGCAATTACAACACAATGAAAAACAAGAAAAACGATCCGGACAGGCTTGAAATGAACAAGTATTGTAGGTTCTGCAAAAAGCACACACTACACAAGGAAACAAAATAAGGAGGCTATTATGAAGACAGTTAATAAAATTTTACGTGTTTTGGTAATGGTTTTCGGTATTGCTTCTTTGGTTCTCTTCTTCACTGAGTTTGCTAAGATTACTATGGGTGAAGTAAGCAAGGGCTTTGTAGGTGCTCAGCTTGCTTTCGGCAGTGAGGTTACAATTGAAGGAGTTAAGTATGATATGGCAAAATCTGCTCATATCTTATTCTGCTTCTGGCTTACTGCTATCGGGGCAATTATGAGTATTTTCTCATTCAAGTCAAAAAAATTGCGTTATGCAGTTTCTGCTATCGCAATAGTTGATGCCGTTTATCTTTTTGTAATCAGACTTTCAAGTCCTGAGAGATTTGTAGACGTGCGTCCTCTTAAGTGGGCTGATATCTCAAGTATTGAATATGCTCCTTTTGCTCTTATCCTTGCAATTGTTGTAGCAGTATTTGCTATCTTGTCAGTTGCTTACTTACTTCTCGATGATTATATTGAAGTATTGGCATCAAAGGGTGAAAAGCTCACAATTCTCAAGAGAATTGTTCGTTTCTTCAGAGATTACAAGAGTGAAGTTAAAAAAATTGTTTGGCCTAATATTAAGGATGTCGCAAAGAACACAGTTGTTGTACTTGTTATGTGCTTGATTGTTGGTGCATTGATTTGGATTGTTGACTTCGGTCTTGGTCAGTTGCTCAATTTAATCTTAGGCGTTTAATCTCACGGAGGTAAACAATGTCTGAATTAAAAGATGCAAGATGGTATGTCATACATACCTATTCGGGATATGAAAATAAGGTAGCGAGTGACCTTGCAACAATGGTTGAAAGTCGCGGTATGCAGGACCTTATTCAAGAAATCAGAATTCCTACTGAAACTGTAACTGAAATTAAGGAAGATAAAAAGCGCGAAGTTGAACGCAAAATTTTCCCTGGTTACGTTCTCATTAAAATGATTGTTACTGACGACAGTTGGTATGTTGTCCGCAACATCCGCGGTTGTACAGGCTTTGTCGGTCCGGCTTCTAAACCGGTTCCGCTTACAGATGACGAGGTTGCAGCCTTAGGCGTTGAAAAGCACAGCGTTGAAGTCGGCTACAAGGAAGGCGATAATGTTACCATTATCAGCGGTCCTCTGGAGGGCTACACAGGTACTGTTAAAACAGTTGATACTGCAAACAATAATGTTTGTGTGGTTCTTTCTATGTTCGGCAGAGAAACTCCGGTTGAGTTAGAATTAGACCAGATTTCTTTGGCAGATTAATAAGCAAAGACGAAAATCATACCTTTAAAATCAGGTTTGGATTATTTGTGTTTGCCTATAAAGTTAATTCGCAGAAATGCTTATTAAGTCTTGACACAGGACTTTTTGTGTCACGGTGGGAGGGACGGAATATGA
>CAYQFD010000071.1:0-6933 GCA_964416795.1 uncultured Ruminococcus sp.
CCTATCCGTATCGGTCAGGGTGTTGAGTTCGACTACTCCACCGTTCACGCCGTTACCACAATTAAAAACTCGGGCTATGAAGCAATTATTATAAACAACAACCCTGAAACAGTTTCCACCGATTACACCTGTTCGGACAAGCTTTATTTTGAGCCGCTTACAACCGAAGATGTTATGAATATTATCGACTTTGAAAAGCCCGAGGGTGTTATCGCGTCGCTCGGCGGTCAGACCGCTATTAACCTTGCAGAGCCGCTTATGAAGCGCGGTGTTAAGATTATCGGCACCGACTGTGAGGCTATCGAACGCGCCGAAAACCGCGACAGCTTTGAAAAGGTTTTAAAATCACTTGATATTCCGCAGCCTCAGGGCAAAGCAGTTACAAATATTGAAGCGGGCGTTAATGCCGCAGCCGAAATCGGCTATCCTGTGCTTGTTCGCCCATCCTTCGTACTAGGCGGACGCGCTATGCAGATTGTTGCCGACGAGGCACAGCTTCGCCATTACCTTAAAACCGCAGTTGAAATTGATGAGGACAAGCCCGTTCTCGTTGATAAATATATCTCGGGCAAAGAGGTTGAGGTTGACGCTATTTGTGACGGTAAGGATGTATTTGTTCCAGGTATTATGGAGCTTGTTGAAAGAACAGGTATCCACTCGGGCGACTCGATAAGCGTTTACCCCACCTTCAGTATTTCCGATAAGGTTAAGGGCATTATTCTGCAATATGCTAAGAAATTAGGTCTGGGCATTGGAATTGTTGGTCTTTATAACATTCAGTTTATCGTTGATAAGGACGAAAACGTATTTATTATCGAGGTTAACCCGCGTTCTTCAAGAACCGTTCCTTTCCTTTCAAAAGCCACAGGCTACAGTCTTGCAGACATTGCAACCGAGGTTATTATGGGCAAATCCCTTAAGGAACAGGGATTCTTTGATATCTATCCCCCAGAGAAAAAGCGCCACTATGTAAAGGTGCCTGTTTTCTCATTCAATAAAATAAGAGGACTTGATGCGTACCTCTCACCCGAAATGAAGTCCACCGGTGAAGCTATCGGCTATGACGATAAGCTTAACCGCGCGCTTTACAAGGCACTTCAGGCATCGGGTATGAAGCTTCAAAACTACGGCACAGTGCTTGCAACCATTGCCGACTGTGACAAGGAAGAGGCTTTACCCCTTATAAGACGTTTCTATAATCTTGGCTTTAACATTGAGGCTACCGAGGGTACAGCCGAATTCCTTAAAGCTAACGGCATAAGAACTCACATATTGAAGAAAATCGGCGACGGAAGCGAAGAAATCCCCAACGCTATCCGCCAAGGCCATATTGCTTACGTTATCAACACAAGAGATATTAATTCCACAGGTCCTTTGTCTGACGGTCATCAGATAAGAAGCCTTGCAACCGACAACAACGTGACTATCTTCACCGCGCTTGATACTGTTCGTGTTTTACTCGATGTTTTAGAAGAAACCACAATTACAATTTCAACTATTGATGCGTAAATAAATGCAAAGTGCAAAATGCAGAATGCAAAATTAATGTCTGCCTTTGCAAACACCTTTAATTACGCATTAAAAGGAGCAATTATGACACAGGGAATTTATAAAATAAAATCTAATATAAATCTCGCGCCTTTCATCTTTAAAATGGTGCTTATAGGCGATACCTCGGCCTTAACAACACCTGGGCAGTTTGTCAATATTAAAATTGACGGATTATATCTTCGCCGTCCCATTTCGGTTTGTGATTACAGTGATACCGAAATCACCCTTATATATAAGGTTGTAGGCGAAGGTACCTCGGCTTTAAGCCAAATGCGTGAGGGTGAAGAGCTTGACGTTTTGGTGGGACTCGGCAACGGCTTTGATGCTTCAAAATGCGAAAAAACTGCTCTTTTAATCGGCGGAGGTGTAGGAATACCGCCCCTTTATAAGCTCTGCAAGGATTTAATCGCTGACGGTAAAAAGGTTTCGGTTATTCTGGGCTTTAACACAAAAGGCGAAATCTTTTATGAAAACGAGTTTAAAGACTTGGGTGCCAATGTGACGGTCACCACAGTGGACGGCTCTTACGGTGTAAAGGGCTTTGTTACAAACGCAATGGATATAGCTTACGATTATTTCTACACCTGCGGACCGCTTCCTATGTTCAAGGCGATCGAGTCAGTAGCCAAAACCTCGGGACAGTATAGCTTTGAGGAAAGAATGGGCTGTGGCTTTGGTGCGTGTATGGGCTGCAGCTGTAAAACAAAATACAGCAACAAGCGTATCTGTAAGGACGGTCCTGTACTAGAAAGAGAGGAGATAATATGGTAAATACAAAGGTAAACTTATGCTCAATCGAGCTTTCAAACCCTGTTATCCCCGCAAGCGGTACATTCGGCTTCGGTTATGAGTTTGCCGAGCTTTATGATATTAATATGCTGGGCACCTTTTCCTTTAAGGGCACCACAAAGGATGCACGCTTTGGAAACGATACCCCTAGGATTGCCGAAACTACAAGCGGTATGCTAAATTCTGTGGGACTTCAGAACCCAGGTGTTGAAAAGGTGATTTCTGAGGAATTACCCAAGCTCAAAAAGGTTTTCGCAAAGCCCGTTATGGCAAATGTCAGCGGTTTTGCGGTTGAAGATTATGCTTACACCTGTGAAAAATTAAACGGTGAAGACCAAATCGGTTGGTTTGAGGTTAATATTTCCTGTCCTAATGTTCACGGCGGCGGTCTTGCCTTCGGCACAAGCGCAAAAAATGCCGAAGCGGTTACAAAAGCAGTTAAAAAAGTGACCGATAAGCCGGTTTTTATAAAATTATCCCCTAATGTTACCGATATTACTGAAATTGCAAAGGCTTGCGAGAGCGCAGGCGCAGACGGTATAAGCCTTATTAACACTCTTCTTGGTATGAGAATAGATTTAAAGACCAAAAAACCGATTTTAGCTAACAAAATGGGCGGTTTTTCGGGCCCTGCAATTAAACCTGTGGCTCTTCGAATGGTTTATCAGGTTTTTGACGCTGTTAAAATCCCCATTATCGGTATGGGCGGTATCAGCACCGCAGAGGACGTAATCGAAATGATGCTTGCGGGCGCTACCGCTGTTCAGGTGGGCGCGGCAAATCTTGTAGAGCCGCTTGCTTGCAAGAACATAATCGAAGACCTGCCAAGAGTTATGGAAAAATACAAAATTAATAATTTAACAGATATTATAGGAGGCGCTCACTAATGGGAAAAGACGTTATTATTGCTTGCGATTTCGCAAGTAAAGAGGAAACCTTAAGCTTTCTCGATAAGTTTACAGGCAAAAAACCCTTTGTTAAAATCGGTATGGAGCTTTTTTATGCTGAAGGTCCGCAGATTGTAAAGGATTTAAAGGCAAGAGGACATAAAATATTCCTTGATTTAAAGCTTCACGATATTCCGAATACTGTTAAAAAATCAATGGCTGTACTATCGCGCCTTGATGTTGATATGACCAATCTTCACGCCGCAGGCACAATCTCTATGATGGAGGGTGCTTTAGAGGGACTGACCCGACCAGACGGTACACGTCCGTTACTTATCGCTGTAACACAGCTTACATCTACCGACCAAGAGCGTATGGAAAACGATTTACTTATAAAAGAGCCTATTGACAAGGTTGTTATGCACTATGCTCATAATGCTATGAAAGCAGGGCTTGACGGTGTTGTTTGCTCACCCTTAGAGGCAGGCAAGGTGCACGACACCTGCGGTGAAAAGTTCTTGACCGTAACACCTGGTGTTCGCTTCGCTGACGGTGATATAGGTGACCAAAAGAGAGTTATGACACCCGCCGAGGCTAAGAAAATCGGCAGTGACTATATTGTTGTAGGCAGACCTATTACTGCCGCCGCTGACCCCGTTGCAGCTTATGAGCGCTGCTGTGCAGAGTTTATAGATTAAGGAGAATTAAAATGGAAAGCTATAAAAGAGAATTTATCCAGTTTTTAGAGAGCGCGGGCGTGCTTAAATTCGGCGATTTTACCGCAAAATCGGGCAGAAAAATCCCTTATTTCATTAATGCGGGCGACATTAAAACAGGCGAACAAATCTGCAAGCTCGGCGAATTTTATGCCAAGGCATATTTCGAAAAGGTAGGCAACAAAAAGACTGTGCTTTACGGACCTGCTTATAAGGGTATCCCGATTGCTGTATCTGTAGCCGTAGCTTTAGCTAAAAACGGGCTCGATGTTCCTTTCTTCTTTAACAGAAAAGAGGAAAAGGACCATGGCGAAGGCGGAGTTTTTGTAGGCTATAAGCCCCAAGAGAATGAGGAAATAGTAATAGTTGAGGACGTTATAACCGCAGGCACCGCTATCAGAGAGAGTATGGAAATTTTGTCTTCCTTAAAGGGCACAAGGGTTGCCGCAACATTTGTTATGGTAGACCGTAAAGAAAAGGGCAAGACAGATAAAAGCGCAATGGCAGAGGTTGGCGAGGAATTCGGTTTCCCTGTATATTCTGTTGTTGACGTTTACGATATTATCGAATATCTCGAAGAAAACCCTGCAAACCAAGAAAATGTTGAAAGGATTAAGAAATACTTAGAAATTAACGGAGCAAAGGATTAAATATGAGAAGTTTAATAGATATTTTAGAACTGTCCACCGAAGAGGTTGAAGAGCTTTTAGCTGTGGCTTACGATATTATTGCAAATCCGCAGAAATATGCCCACAAGTGTGACGGTAAGAAGCTTGCAACCCTGTTTTTCGAGCCCTCAACACGCACGAGACTCAGCTTTGAAGCAGCGATGTATGAGTTGGGCGGAAATGTTTTAGGTTTTTCAGAATCAAGCAGTTCTTCTGCCTCCAAGGGCGAAAGCGTTGCAGATACAGCTAAAACTGTCAGTTGTTATGCTGATATTATCGCTATGCGCCATCCAAAAGAGGGCGCACCGCTTGTTGCTTCTATGAATGCAAGCGTGCCTGTTATAAACGCAGGTGACGGCGGTCACAACCACCCAACACAAACCTTGGCAGACCTGCTTACCATTCACCGCGAAAAAGGACATTTTGACAATCTCACGGTAGGTCTTTGCGGTGACCTTAAATTCGGCAGAACCGTTCACTCACTTATTGCCGCATTAAAGCGTTACAATAACGTGAAATTCGTGTTTATTTCCCCTAACGAGCTCAAAATCCCCGATTATGTTAAAGAAAACCTCAAAAAAGAGGGTATTGAATATAAAGAAACCACCGACCTTGAGGCAGCTATGCCCAGTCTTGACATTCTCTATATGACTCGTGTTCAAAGAGAGCGCTTCTTTAATGAGGAGGACTATTTAAGGCTAAAGGACAGCTATATTTTAACCCCCGAAAAATTAACAAACGCCAAAGAGGATATGTGTATACTTCATCCACTTCCGCGCGTTAACGAAATAAGTGTTGCTATCGACAATGACCCGCGCGCTTGCTATTTCAAACAGGTGCTTAACGCTAAATTTATGAGAATGGCGCTTATTCTCAAGCTTTTGGAGGTAGAATAATGCAGGTAGATACTATTAAAAACGGAATTGTTATCGACCATATTACCGCCGGCAAGGGTATGGAAATTTACAAGCTTTTAGGTCTTGACGCGCTCGAATGCTCTGTTGCGTTCATTAAAAACGCGCCAAGCAGAAAAATGGGTAAAAAGGATATTATAAAAATTGATGCCGATTTGATTGTCGACACTGCAATTTTAGGGTTTGTCGACCCCGATGTTACGGTTAACATTATTAAAGACAATAAAATCGTGGAGAAAAAGACTATAGCTCTGCCCGAAAAGCTGGTTGATGTGTTAAAATGCAGAAATCCGCGTTGCATTTCTGCTACAGAGCAGGAATTACCTCATATTTTCAACCTTGCAGACAAGGAAAACCGAGTTTATCGTTGTCTATATTGTGAAACAAAAGCAAAGTAATGCTTTTGTTTCACAATGCAAAGTGCAAAATCAGTGTGCCGTTGGCACGTTTTGAAAGGTCGTTTTTAAATGTCAGAAGAAAAAAATCAGGGCTGTTCGGGTAACTGTTCGTCCTGTTCACAGGGCTGTTCTTCCCGTGAAAAACAAAGCCTAATTGAGCCTACAGGCGAATATAATAATATTAAACACGTAATCGGCGTTGTAAGCGGTAAGGGCGGCGTTGGCAAATCAATGGTAACCTCTATGCTCGCAGTACTTATGAGCCGAATGGGTTATAAGGTAGGTATCCTTGATGCCGATATCACAGGGCCTTCTATCCCTAAAACCTTTGGTATAAATTCGAGGGCGATGCAGAACGAAATCGGGATTTTACCAACTGAGACCAAAACAGGCATTAAAATTATGTCTATTAATCTTTTACTCGAGGAAAGAGATGCCCCTGTTATCTGGCGCGGTCCTGTTATTGCAGGCGCGGTTAAGCAGTTCTGGCACGATGTTGTGTGGGGCGAGCTTGACTATCTCTTTATCGACTGCCCCCCTGGAACAGGCGACGTTCCGCTCACCGTTTTCCAGAGCATTCCGCTTGACGGTGCGGTGATTGTCACCTCGCCTCAGGATTTGGTGTCACTAATCGTTAAAAAGGCTTACAATATGGCAAATATGATGAATATCAACGTTCTCGGTATAATCGAGAATATGAGTTATGTTGTTTGCCCCGATTGCAAAAATGAGTTCCACATTTTCGGAAAGGGAAGCGAAAGCATTGCAGAAGACTTGGATATTCCTTTGCTCGCAAAAATGCCTATAGACGTATCCTTAGCGCAAATGGTGGACAACGGCGCGTTTGAGCACTTCGATTGCCCTTATCTCGAAAAAGCCGCAAAAGAAATTGATAAAAAACTTAATAATTAGAATAAAAACAAGTAAAAAAAGACTACTTGTGATAAGGATGTTTAAAGGGGCTGTCTCACTAAAGGAAATTTGAACAAACTCTGCCTCCCTCTGACGAG
>CAYQFD010000072.1:0-6920 GCA_964416795.1 uncultured Ruminococcus sp.
CTTTGGCGGTGCGTTGCAGGTTATTGCAAACAACGGTATTACCGCTGATGTTGCGGGTGAATTGATTACTGAAAACGCTACCGCTACTAACGGTGTATGGTTTATTTACGGCGCTGAAGGCGGTAAAATCCTTCCTACAGCCGTTGAGGGTAAATTCACAGTTCAATTTGATGAAGGCTATACAGAAGCTAAAGCAATAAACAGAGCTGACAGCTCAGAGGTGCCTGTAGAGAACGGTGCTTTAGAGCTTACTGCCGGTACATACGATGTAGTATTCCAGAAGGCTTCGCAGGATACCCCTACGGTAACCGAAGCAACATACTATGTTGATACCGAAAGCGGCGACGATTTCGAAAATGACGGTTCAACACTCGGCAAAGCATTTAAGACCATTACAAGAGCAATGCAAGTCGCAGCACAATTAGAATTTCAAACTAGCGGTATAGTAAATGCCACCATCTACGTTAGGGGCAACGGCGCCGATTTTGACGGCGGTAGCGAACACAAGGGTATGTTTACCGTTAAGGGCTATAATAATACCTCTGCTGTACTCACCTTAACAGCAGAAGAGCTCACAGATTCAAGCGGTGCTACACTTTCGGGTGTTGCTTTAAAGGGCCCTATGACCTTTGATACTGTCACATTCCCCGAGCTTACTTCTTCTGCTAAGAAATATCTTGTTTCGGGCGGTCATAAGCTCGTTCTTAAAAATATCACCGCAGGCAAATCTAAGTCCTACGGTTATTACATAGGCTATGTTGATTCTACAGCGACTGACACTAAGGAAATAGTTGATTTTACCGGCATCGGCGGTGAAGAAGGTACTGTAAACAACATTATTTTCGGTGCTGTAAGCAATACCAATAAGACCTCCGCAGGTCTTGATTTCACACTTGGCAGCGGTATGCTTTCGAGTATCTCTTTCTTAAATGGCACAGCCTACACAGGCGATGTTAGTATTAATCTTGCTAATTTCACAGCAGACACCAAGGTAAGCTTCGTTAATAACGGCGCTACCTTCGGCGGCGCGTTCCAGTTTATTGTAAACCGTGGAAACAAAGCAAACCTTGCTGATGATGCCATTGCAAATATTGAAGCTGTAACGGCTACAGGCGGCAAGTGGATTATATACAGTGATAATTCGGGCTGCAATCTTTCTGCAACAGAAACTGCAGGTGTATTCAAGGTTGTTGGCGGTCTTTATGCAAAGGCTACTGATGTTACAAATAATGAAACTGTAATTTATTCTACTTCTGATAAAACACTTACTCTTCCTGCAGGCACTTATAACGTAACCTATGTTATGAGTCTGCCTTCAGTAGGACCTGTTGTTCCCGAGCCTGAAAAGGTTGAGGCTGAATATTATCTCGATACCGTAAACGGTGATGACAGTAATGACGGTTTAAGAGAGGATAAACCCTTCAAAACCTTGGCAAAGGCACAGAATACTGCAAAACTACTCGAAACTTCGGATAATATCGTTAATGTAACTGTTAACCTAAAGGGCGAGCTTGCTATAGATACTATAGCGCACACAGGTATGCTCACCATTAAGGGTATGGACGATACAGCCATTACGTATTTCCCCAGCTCAAATACTCAGCTTAACGGCCCGCTTACTCTTACAAATGTTACTGCTAAGCAAAACGGTAATCATCCTGTAACAAACGGTCACGAATTAGTTATTGATGTTAAGAAGAAAGAATCAAATCCTGTAGTTTACAGAATCGGTAACGCTAATGGCACAGAAGCTTCATATACCGATGAAAAAGTTACTGTTATCGATAATGTAAAGGGTAGTACCGGCGCGCCTACTGATTTCCAGTTTGGTTATGCTGAAAAATACTCGGGTAATATTGATTTTCTTCATAAAGCAGGTTACATAAGAAAAGCTACAATTAGTAATACAACCTTTAAGGGTAATGTAAACTTAGTGTTTGACTCATTTACACAGCGTACTGACGATAAAAATCAGGGCTTTGCTGAAGTTGTTAATGAGAATGCTGTATTTGAGAAAGCCTTCCAGGTGGTTTACAATAATGGCTTAGAAAGCAGTATCAAAACTACGAAAGTTTTCGAAACAGATGCTGTAACAGCCGCAGAGGGTAAATGGATAGTTTACGCTGAAAACGGCGCGCTGCTTAGAACTACCAATCTTGCAGGTGTATATACAATTGAAGGTACAGTTATTTCTGCAACCGCTACAAACAGGAATGACAGCAGTAAGGTTTACACTTCGAATGAACAGAATTTGCTTGTTATTCAGGAGCCAGGTGTATATGATGTTACATTCGATACACCCGATGTAGTTATTCCTGATGATCCCGAACCTACAAACATAATCGAAAAGACCTATTATGTAAATGCCACAACAGGTAATGACGAAAATGACGGTTTAACACCTGAAAAGGCACTTCTTACAATTAAAAAGGCTCAGGAATTAGCGGCTTCATTTGAAGACACTGCAACCGATACTGCAGTTAATGCTACAATAAATATTGCAGGCGGCACTTTAGAATTTGACGGCGGTGTTGCCCACAGAGGTATGTTCACCATCGTTGGCGACGGTACAAAGGAAGGCTCAACCCTCAAAATGAAATCTGCTTCACATGGCGGATTAAGCAGTACCACTCTTAAAGGACCAACAACCTTCAGACGTGTTTATATGCCCGAAGTATTGGGTGGTATCTATTACTATATAGTTACCAACGGTTATGAATTGGTTATTGATAATAGTGATACCGTAGCGCAGAGAGCTGTTGTCCAAATCGGTAATTCAAATGAGACAGATACACTTAAGAATGAATATGTAACTGTAAACGGTATGGTGGGTGGTACCTCGACAGCTTCCACATATTCCTTCGGTACATACGGCGCAGAAGCGACAGGTAACATTAATTTTGTTCATAATGCAGGTCACTTGCTTGCTTTAAGCTTTAGAAAAGACAGTGTATTTAAAGGTACTGTTAATATAACATTAAACGGACTCTCTAAACGAAGTGATTCAGCTGGCAAACCGAAAATCACTATTGGTAATAATGTTGTATTCCAGCAGGCAGTTCAGGTTATTTTTAATAACGGAGTTGATTCTAATTTCGCAAGTAACGCTCTTGAAACCGCAACTGCTAAGCGCGGAATCTGGCTTATGTACGGTGATGAGGGCGGTACACTTGAAACCACCGATACCTATGGCACATTCAAGGCGATAAGCGACAAAACCTGTTACGCAGTAAATAAAACCACCTATCAGATTTACAAGTCAGAAAACGGAATTATTACAGTTCCTGCAGGTAATTATGATATTTACTACAGAGATACTGAGCCTGACATTGAATTGCCTTATCCTGATGCAAATGAAGAATTGAATGACGCCGAGGGAACAGTTAAAGAATACCTCGTTTATGTTGCTCCCGAAGAAGAAGGCGGAAGCAACCGCAACGGTGACGGTACTAAGGAAAAGCCTTACCGCACAATTGACAAGGCGATGTATCATATTGCTTCTATTAAGAAGGAAACTGGTGTAATCAAGAAGGGCGTTATCGTTCTAAGCGGTGAAGCTGAGTTTGACGGCGGTGAGCCTCATGTTAATATGATTACAATCCGTGCAGCGAATAATACCGCTAAGGTTGTTACTGTCGGCAATGGTAATTATGATCAGGTTGGTAATGTCACAACGCTTTTAGGTCCTACCACTTTTGACGGTGTTATGATTAAGAAGACTAGCTTCCCGATAATGACCAACGGTCATGAGCTTGTAATCACTAATGGCTCTGAAAGAGAAAGTGCCACAAACGGAAGCGACGTACAGATTTATGCTTCACAGGTAGATTCCCCTGCAGACAATACACAGGGTGAAACATTCACTATAAACAGTTGGACTGGATCTACATGGGGCGGTCTTAACATCCACATAGGTCCTGTTGGTAATCAGGCTGGCAAATCTATTGGTAAAATAAATGCTGTTATAAACGGCGGTAGATTCAAGAACTTGAGTTTACTCCCAGGTATTTATACAGATGATGTAAACTTCACCTGGAACGGCGGTCTATATACTACTGACGGTCCTTACAACACACAGATGAGAGATTATGCTGAAGGTTCTCATACATTCAAGGGCGCTTTCCAGTTTATCGTTAATAACGATTGCGGTGAATATCCTACTACTCAACGCGCGTCGAAATTGCGTGACGACGGAACCCCTGTGTATAATGCTGTAGCCGAAGAAAAGCTATTCACTAACGTTCAGGCTGAAAAAGGCGAATGGTTTATGTACGGTGCTAAGGGCGGCAGACTTGCTATGACCGACACTGCAGGTACATTTGAAGTATCAGCAGGCACTATTGCTACTGCTGTAAACCGTAAAACAGGTAATTCTTACACTTCTGAAAACGGCTTCCTCACAGTTCCTGAAGGCTTCTATGACGTAACATTCGAAGAAGACATCGAAAAAGCAATCTATATTGATGCGATGACTTTAGAAACCGAAACCGTAGGTCAACAGGTACGTCTTGAAAACGGCAAGACCTATAAATTTAGTTTCGATTACAGAAACATTGAAAACGGTCTTGGTAATAATGTAGATGTTGCTGTTTACTCAGGCAAAAATATTCTTTATTCTTCTGCGCTTACAGGAAATAAGAAAATCGCACTCGAATCTGAAGCAAACGGCACTTATCACAGAGTTTATGAATTTACATTTGGTGGCACCACAGGGGATTACGGTGTTGGTTTCGCAATTAACGGTTCAACCCTTATGAGAATTTACAACCCCGAGCTTATAGAAAGCAGTAATGCAACTGTAAATCTTTATAAGAATCCTAAAGTTAAGAAGAATCTTGAAAATTGGTATGTTTCTTCAAAAGCTGCTGCAGCAGATGCTACTGAGCACTCATATACTCAGGGTGATGCTTACGTAACAATTGAAATAGGAGAATATTATTACTCTGATTACAGAAAGATTTCTTCGGATGCTAAGGCACTTCACATTAAATCGGACGGTCAGTTTGCTATAGGTACTAATGTTGAGCTTAAGGCCGGCTCAACCTATAGACTGATAATTGAGAATAAGGGTATTGATACTGATTTCTATTATGATTCGTATGTAGTTGTAAGAGGAGCTTATGGCACTGATGATACAAACGAACCATTTAGGACGACCAATAACAACGCTAGCAATTCTACTTTACCACGTATTTCAAAGGATACTCAGATTTCACGTGCTGTATATGAGTTCACCGCCAATTATGACGGTACTTACGGTATAGGTGTCAGAGTTCATAGCACTGCAAACACCAAGCACCTGACCGAGTTCTTCGAAGCATATATAGGTAATATAGCGCTGTATGATATTGGTGAACCCACTAAAAACTTGGTTAAAAACTCCGATTTCTCAGATAATCTTAACGGTTGGTATGTTGCAGAACATACTGAGGTCGCAAATAATACTGCCCACAAAATTACAGGTACAACAGATATCAAGTTAGATCCTGCAGCTACAAGTTATGGTAACCCTGCTACTGATAGGGACTATATAGAGTTGGTTTCTATGGATAAGGATTTCTTCAAAATCGCTACTGGTGATGCGGCAGGAACTAAGAATATGGTTCATATTCAAAACGGTGCAGGCTGGGTTGAATTCCTTACACGCTTTAAAGAGGAAAATGCCCTAAAGGCTGGCCACACATATGTTGCTAGCTATGCTATCAGTTCAGATTATGATTTTGACCTTGATATAAGACATGGCGGTAACCGTGATAAAGTGTTTGAGAGTAGTATTAACCCTATAAACACAGAACAAGTTGTGGGCGATGGATATAGTTATAAGATTCTAACCTTTGAGTTTACACTCCCTGAAGAGGCTTACAAAGGAGGCACTCTTAGTAGTGAAATATACATCGGTATAAATATGTCGGCTTCTAAGGCTGCTTGGTTGTTTGATTTCAATCTTTATGATAAGGCAGATCCAAGAAAGACTAATCTTATGCCAAACCCCGAATTCCGTTCAGGTCTTGATAATTGGATCTGGGGTTGGAAAGCTTGGTTTGAAGCACGAAGCCTTGGCTTCGGTTGGACTTCTTGGCCCCCCGCCGACAATACCGAAGAGGGCAGTAGGCTAGATATTGCTCCGTATGACTTCAAGAACCTTATTTCATATAAGGACGACTCTGTCTTTAATGATGGCGAGTGGTGGGATCCTGATGATGTTGTGTTCCTTGAAGCACAGGAAGAGGCAGGCATTGTTTCAGGTAATATAGTTGATGATAAGGGCAATCCGTTAAAGAATATCACTGTTGAACTCAAAAGTTCTTCAGATAGCAGTATAGTATATACTGCAAAAACCGATTCTAATGGCTTCTTTGAAATAAAAGAAGTATTAGTTGATGTGTATAAGCTTACTCTCATCAGTGAAGACGGTTCAAGACGTGAGATTCCAGAATATATTACA
Source organism: uncultured Ruminococcus sp. (assembly GCA_964416795.1). Classification (GTDB taxonomy): domain Bacteria; phylum Bacillota; class Clostridia; order Oscillospirales; family Acutalibacteraceae; genus UBA737. The sequence continues at coordinate 6,446 of CAYQFD010000072.1, forward strand.
GTTTCTGCTAATGAAATAGTAACACTGAATATTAAGGTTGCTCCAGCAGAAATAATAGTGGATTCTTCTACAAGTGCTAAGAAGAGCACAATCAAGGGTACACTCTACAATTCAAAGAGAGAGACTTTGGCTGGAATTACTGTGGGCGTAGCACGTAATAAAACAGTGGTTACTGATGAAAACGGTAATTTCGAGTTTAAAGATATCCCCGCAGGAAATTATAAAATATTTGCTGTTAATCCTGATGGCTCTTACTATTTACTGAGGGAATATACACTCGGTGAAGGCCAAGTGGTTACCTTAAAGCTTAAGTATGATCCTGCGGCAGACAGTGCAACAACTCAAGATATGTCAACCGATGGTAATGATCAAGACAATGATTCGGGCTTCCCGTGGTGGATTTTCATTGTAATCGGTGCCGTACTGATTTTAGGCGCTGCTGCAGTAATTGTCATCATTCTTTTAAAGAAAAAGA
>CAYQFD010000073.1:0-6814 GCA_964416795.1 uncultured Ruminococcus sp.
TCCGTCAAAAGCTGGTTGACGGTTGGCAGACCGAAATGCCTGATTTCTGGCTACCTGGCGGTGGGGTATGGCTTGAGCCTAAGCCTGCAAGCGCAGTTGATGTTAATTTTGACGGTAAAATCAACGAATGGTGGGACGGAAGCTATCACCACGTTGAGCATACAGGCTATCAGACCGTACGTGCAGTACCCTACGACCTTATGGTTGCGGGCAAGGACGGTAAAACTGTAAACGCACTTCGCCTTTGGAGTGCTGAATGTCAGGACTTCGATATGTCCGCATTCAATCAGGGCGACTATGTAAGAGCACTCGAGCAGAGAGCTATGACCGAAACAATTTCTAAGGTTTTATATCCTGAGGATAATCATATTGAAGGTAAATCCTTAAGACTTCGCCAGCAATATTTCTTGGTTTCCGCTTCTGTTCAGGATATACTCAAACGTCATCTTGACAAATACGGAACACTCGAAAACCTACCCGAAAAGGTTGCAATTCATATTAATGATACCCACCCAACACTCTGTATACCTGAGCTTATGCGCTTTTTACTTGACGAATGCGGTTACAGTTGGGACAGAGCATGGGAATTGGTTAAAGGCACTGTAGCATACACTAACCACACCATTATGGCTGAGGCGCTTGAATGTTGGCCCGAAAGCCTTATTAAGCAGAGAATTCCGCGTGTTTATCAGATTATAAGGGAAATTGACCGCCGTTACAGAGAAGAGGTTATCACCAAAACAGGCGACTACGGTTTAGCAGAGCGCACCTCGATTGTAAATAACGGAGTTGTGAGAATGGCTAACCTCTGCGTTGCTACCTGTCACACAGTAAACGGAGTTTCAAAGCTTCACAGCAAAATTCTGGTTGACGAGCTCTTTAAAGATTATGTGAAGCTTTCCCCCGAAAAATTCACAAACGTTACTAACGGAATTGCTCACCGCAGATGGCTTTGTCAGGCTAACCCTGAGCTTACAGGCTATCTTACCGAGCTTATCGGCGACGGCTTTGTAAAGGATGCCTCAAACCTTGAAAAATTAATGGCATTTAAGGACGATAAGGCGGTCCTTGACCGTTTGGCTCAAATTAAGCATTCTAATAAAGTGCGTTTTGCAAATTATGTTAAGGATAAAAACGGAATTATTCTTAATCCCGATTCTATCTACGATATGCAGGTAAAGCGCTTGCATGAATACAAGCGTCAGCACCTTAATGCGCTTAATATCATTAGCGAATATTTATATCTCAAAAACAATCCCAACGCAGATTTCACGCCCAAAACCTATATTTTCGGTGCAAAAGCTGCTGCAGGCTATCTGTTTGCTAAAGAGATTATTCAGATGATTTATAAGCTTTCAACCGTTATCGACAATGACCGTGCAGTAAGCGATAAGCTAAAAATCGCATTCCTTGAGGATTACAGGGTAACCCTTGCAGAGCTTATGATTCCGTCAGCCGACATCAGCGAACAGATTTCACTTGCATCTACCGAAGCCAGCGGTACAGGTAATATGAAGCTTATGATGAACGGTGCTGTCACCTTAGGTACAGAGGACGGTGCAAACGTTGAAATCCACAAGGCTGTAGGCGACGATAATATTATAATATTCGGTATGCAAACGCCCGAGGTGCTTTCTCTTCAAAAGAGCGGTTACTCACCGATTCAGTACTACAATAACAATGCAAATTTAAAAGAAGCGCTTGACTTTATAGGCAAGGGAATTGCCGGTCAACCGTTTGACAGCATCTATAATTCACTTAAAAACAATGATCGCTATATGGCTTTGGCTGATTATGCAGATTATTGCTCTGCCCAGAAGAAAGCAACTAAGCTTTATAACGACCGCGATACTTGGAATAAGATGTCGCTCACCAATATTGCAAAATCGGGTATCTTTGCGGCAGACCGCTCAATAGAAGACTATGCAAGAGATATCTGGCATGTAAAACCGGTCGAATAATATGATTTATTATCCTTTTGATTCAAGAAACCCTCTATACAGAACAAAAATAGGAGCCATAGCCGAGGGGGAAACCCTTCGGCTAAAGGTTTTGCTACATAGAGATGCGCACGTTCACGAAGTGTTTTTAAGGCTAAAAAACGATTCTGAGCCACAATTCAATGAAACACAAATGCTTCCGACCGTCTGGCTCGATGACTACTGCTTTTATGAGTGTGACATAACTCTCACAGAGGGACTTTATTGGTATTCATTCAAATACACGAGCGATTACGGTGATTTTTATGTAACAAAAACAGATACCTCGTTAGGCATTGTGTCAAATGAAGGTGACTGTTGGCAACAAACAGTATATTCAAAGGATTTCAGCACTCCCGACTGGCTTTCGGGCGGAATTATTTATCAAATTTTTCCTGACAGATTTTATAATTCCAAAACACCTAAGCAGAATATTCCTCAAGACCGCTACATTTGCGATAATTGGGAAAAACAGCCCGAGTTCAGACAATCACAGGATAAATTAAGACTTGGCAACGACTATTATGGCGGCGACCTTAAAGGAATTGAGGAAAAGCTACCTTATATTAAAAGTCTCGGTGTTTCCTGTATTTACTTAAACCCCATTTTTGAAGCACATTCCAACCACCGCTATAATACAGCCGACTATCTTAAAATCGACTGCTGCCTCGGCAATGAAGAAGACCTTATTTCACTAATAAAAGCAGCAGAAAAATTAAGGATAGGCATTATTCTTGACGGTGTGTTCTCACACACAGGTGATGACAGTATTTATTTCAACAAATATGGAAGATACGAATCTCTAGGCGCTTATCAGTCGCCTTCTTCTCCCTATTTCAAATGGTTTAACTTCTCGGAATATCCGCATAAATACAAAAGCTGGTGGGGCATTACTACTCTGCCCGAAACCGAAGAAAACAACCCTGAATTTTCTGATTTTATTACAGGTGAAAATGGTGTTCTAAGGCACTGGCTTAAAAAAGGTATAAAGGGTTGGCGGCTTGATGTAGCTGACGAATTGCCTGACGAGTTTTTGGATAAAGTCCGCTTAGCTGTTAAAAGTGAGGGCGCAGAAAATTACCTTTTAGGCGAAGTATGGGAGGATTCAACAAACAAAATCAGCTACGGTGTACGCCGCCGCTTCCTGCGTGGCAGACAGCTTGACTCTGTTATGAATTACCCCTTCGCCAATGCTATTGTGGAGTATGTTAAAACTGCAAACAGTCAGGGTTTAATGAACACTGTATTAAGTATTCTTGAAAATTATCCGCCGCAGAGCGTGAAATTACTTATGAACCACATCGGCACTCACGACACTGCAAGAATTTTGACAAGACTTGGTACTGACCGTGAGCTAAACGGCAACCGCGAATTGCAGTCAAGGACATTTTTGTCAGACAGTGAATACGAAAATGGCATAAGACTTTTAAAGCTTGCGGCTGTGTTACAGTATACTCTCCCTGGTGTTCCGTCGCTTTATTACGGCGACGAAGCAGGGCTTCAAGGCTATGGTGACCCATTCTGCCGCGGCACTTATCCTTGGGGCAAAGAAAATAAAGAGCTTTTAAAGTTTTATCAAGATTTAGGTAAAGTGCGGCGAGGTACAGATGCATTTAAAGACGGCGAATTTATCCCTCTTTGTGCTGATAACGGACTTTTTGCCTTCATAAGAAAGAATGAAAAAAGCGATGTTTTGATTGCAGTTAATGCTACAGACGATACTAAAGAGTTATCCCTTATAGATAAAACAAAAAAAGGAAAATCCCTTTTAGGAATTTCCCCTAATACCGCAACTCTCACACTTGAGCCTTACAGTTACTCTATAATATAAGAATAGCCAACCTTTTAGGTTGGCTTTTTCACTATCTCAAATTAATATAAGGGGCAGGATTTACTCTTGTACCGTTTACAATAACCTCAAAGTGAAGATGATTACCGGTTGAATAGCCTGTACTTCCAACAGCCGCTATCATTTGACCCTGTGACACAGTAGCGCCTGCCTTTACGCAAAGCGCACTTGCGTGTGCATATCTTGTTTTAATTCCGTTTCCGTGATTTATTACAACACTGTAGCCGTAATCACCCTTATAGCCTGAATACTCTACAGTTCCTGCGGCAACAGCATAAATGGCAACACCCTTATTAGCGCAAAGGTCAACTCCTTTGTGATTTCTGCCGTCACCCCAATAAGAAGAAACCTTGTACTTGTCTACAGGCAACGGGAAGATAAAGCCCGCCGAAGACGCCGCGGAATTAGAAGCCGAGGATGTAGCCGCTGTGCCTACTGTTACAACCTCATCGACAGGTGCCGATATTACCTCGGTTTCAAGAGTTACATTTAAAACTTCTTCACCGTTTATATTCTCTACAAGCTTTGTTTGGCGAGAAATGCCGTTCTTTCCTACTGTTGTTATTTTAGAATACCCTGCTGCCTGCTTTGAGGTCCACACAGTTTTTGTTTTATACTTAACTGTGGTATCAGTAATGAATTTAGAAGTGGTTTTAACCTCTAATTTTTCAATAGCCGCTTTAACTTCACTTTCATCGTTTAACTCTGCCTTAAGATATAATCCCTTGGCAGTTTCGACCCTTGCTGTAAACTCAGCACTGTTTTCGGCGCCCTCTCTGTAAAAGGCAGTTCTTCTTTCTTCCAGTAGCTTGTCCATACTGTCCGATGAAGAGATAACAACTGTTTCACCGTTAACACTAAGTGCTGTTGCCTCTATAATTTTATCTGTGTTTTCAATCATTGCTTCTGCAACGGTATCTGCACTGTCGAACTTGCCCGCAACAGTAAGCGTGAGTGTCAATTTAGGTACTGAAATGGCACCCGAAGCATTTTCACTGCTCAAGTTATGAACTGCAATATCTCTTGCGTCCTCAGTAACCGACTGGTTTTGTACAGTTGCAATAACCTTGCCCTCGTACTTAACATCAAAACCGAATCTAAGTCCTACCGCAACAGTATCAACAACCACAGTCAAAAAGAATATAAGAGCTATCGAAACTATTTTAACCGCTATTCTGTTTTCTTTTACGAATTTGCCGCACTTTTTGAAAAAAGAAGTTATTTTTTCTATCAGTGCTTCGATATCCAAATCCTTAAAAATAACAGTCACCGCTTTCTTTAAAAGTTACATTTTGTAATATTTACTTTCACATTATAACAAAAAGGTTACAAAATTGCAACCTTTTTTTAATTAATTATTTATTTTTTGTGTTTTTAACATCTTTCACTTGAAAACACTTGATTTTTTTGGTTTTTGCAACAATAAACTTGATTTTTAAAATTTAATATTAAAAAAATCGGGACTCTTTCGAATCCCGATTTTCTGTTATTCTGCAGTTGTATATACTACTTCATCTTGAGGAATTTCTTCCGCAATTTCTTCATTATCATATGAAGAAGGATTTATTTCCTCACACTTCATACCTGTACCTGCAGGTACAAGCTTACCGATGATAACATTTTCCTTAAGACCAAACAATGGGTCAACCTTACCCTTAATTGCGGCTTCGGTAAGAACTCTTGTGGTTTCTTGGAATGATGCTGCCGACAAGAAGGATTCTGTAGCCAAGGAAGCCTTTGTAATACCAAGCAAGGTTGCTTGATAGGTAGCCTTGCTAAGACCTTCTTCACCTGCATTAATTCTGCCTTCAACAATTCTGTTAGCATCTGCAATCTCTTTATATTCGTAGCTTACATTCTGCAACAAGTTTGTTGAACCTGCATCAGTAATGCGAAGCTTTCTCATCATCTGACGAACGATAACCTCAATGTGCTTATCGTTGATATCAACACCCTGTGTGCGATAAGCATTCTGAATTTCAGCGATGATATACTGCTGAACAGCCTCAGGTCCCTGAGCCTCCAAAATATCCTGAGGATACTTTGAGCCAGGTATTAGCATATCGCCTGCGTTTACAAAGTCACCGTCTGCAACAAGGGGGCGGATACCGTAAGGAATGGTAACCTTTTCCTCTGTTTTCAGCTCATCATTTGTAATAATGATAACGTTGCTCTTCTTCTCCTCAGCAATGCGGACAGTACCCGAAATCTTAGCGATAAGACCGCAACGCTTAGGTCTTCTAGCCTCGAAGAGCTCTTCAACACGGGGAAGACCCTGTGTAATATCCTCGGTAGATGCGATACCGCCTGTATGGAAGGTACGCATTGTAAGCTGAGTACCAGGCTCACCGATAGACTGAGCGGCAACAATACCTACAGCCTCACCTGTGGTTACAGGCTTAGCAGTTGCAAGGTTTCGTCCATAGCACTTCTTACATACGCCGTGATGACTATGACAGGTAAGGACAGAACGGATTTCAATTCTTTCAATGCCGGCGTCAACAATCATCTTAGCGGCATCGCCTGTAATCATATCATCCTTACTCCAGATAACCTCGCCTGTTTCAGGGTGAATAGCATCGTGCAATAAATATCTGCCTTCAAGACGTTCTACGAGAGGTTCTAAGATGTGATTACCGTCTTTAATATCAAATACGGTAAGACCTTCCTCTGTTCCGCAATCGTCCTCACGAACAATAACGTCCTGAGCAACGTCAACAAGACGGCGGGTAAGATAACCCGAGTCTGCAGTACGAAGTGCAGTATCAGCAAGACCTTTACGCGCACCACGTGAAGAAATGAAGTATTCCAAAACATTAAGACCTTCACGGTAGTTAGCACGAATCGGAACTTCGATAACCTTACCTGCTGTATTTGCGATAAGTCCGCGCATACCTGCAAGCTGTCTTATCTGGCTCATAGAGCCACGAGCGCCTGAGTCTGCCATCATAAAGATAGGGTTGAACTCATCAAGGTTGACCTTAAG
>CAYQFD010000074.1:0-6805 GCA_964416795.1 uncultured Ruminococcus sp.
GCTTGTCAGAGCAAGATAAGCTCTTTGACATTTCGGGTGACGGTAAGATTGACGGCGAAGATTTAACAATGGTTATGAAGAGATTGCTAAAGTTTAATAACACTGAAGCATTCGATGTTAACGGTGATGGTAAGTCTGATATAAGAGACCTTGTCGCCCTTAAAAAGAAAATAGCGGAGATTATACCACAGTAAAAAAACACAAGCCCACTTTTGTGGGCTTGTGTTTTTTGCTATTTACAAATATTGTAAATAGCAGAATTATTTCACAATACTGTCCGCAATATTTGCAAATATCTGACTGCAGCTTTTGGTTTGCAAGGCGGTATCCTCAGAAAATACAACAACTACATATTCTGGGTTTTCGAAAGGAAAAAAGCCACAAAACCAACCCGAACATATTTCCACGCCGTTTCTGAATTTTCCTGTTTGTGCGGTTGCTGTTTTGCCTGCCGCGGTTACGTTTTGAGGAAGCGCATCTTTTCCTGTTCCGCCACATAAAACCTCTTGTAAAGCTTCTTTTAAAATTTCTGCGGTGGTTGCTTTCATAACTCTTGTGGGTTTTTCGATATCATTTTTTGTGAGTTTACCGTCTTCTAAAATTCCCTCGACTAATGAAGGGGTATAATAAATGCCGCCGTTTGCGATTGCACAGTAAAGTGTTAAAATAGAAACAGGGGAAAGCAACAGCTCGCCTTGACCTATACTGAAATTTGCAAGATAAGCATCATTATTAAGACTTTCTGCACTTGGTAAGCTGCCTGTTGCAGTATTTATTCCGTTGCAAAGCGTTATACTTCTACCAAAAGCCAGATTGCTTGCGGTTTTATAAATTTCTTCACCCCCTATTTTAAAAGCAAAATTATAAAAGAATGTGTTACAGGAATTCGCTATTCCGCTTTTAAGTGAAATTGGTCCGTGTCCGTTTATTTCGTGGCACCTGAATACGCGGTCAATGATTTCACAGCTTCCCGTGCAGGTATAAGCAAAATTTTCTTTGTTATTTTCAATTCCTGCTATTGCAACACATGGCTTAAATACAGAACCGACATTATATGCGTTAATACTGCGGTTTAAAAATGGTGAGTTTTGGTCGTTAAGTGAGGTTTCAATATCCTCAGTGTTAATATCAGGACAGCTCACACTTGCTCTGATTTTTCCGTTTTTTGCGTCTGCAATTACAATTGCACCTTTTTGGATATAAGCAGCATTTTCTTCAACAACGGATTGTATATCAGCATCAAGTGTACTTACAATTCCGTTTGCTATTACCGAGCTGTCATTTTCAAATATAGGTGAAGTACCCTCTAAAACATTTCCTTTTCCATCACATTCGTAAAGTAAGGTTGATGTCTTGTTTTTATTCAAAATGTCCTCATAAGCCATTTGAAGTCCCATAACACCTTTTCCCGAAGCATCGCAAAAGCCAATAGTGTGTTTAGCATTATAAGCTTCAGTTGCATAAACCTCTGTGCAGAATATTCCGTCACAATTAATTTTATAAGGCACCTCGCAAATAACAGGCACACCGTTTTTAAGGCTGTTTAAGGTGCTTTTAAGCTCTTCGTCTTCCAAAACAGAGCTTATTGCTGTAATTGCTCTTGGGGTGGGCGTTACGGCAGCAACTGTCTTTTTTACGTTATTTGTAAGCGGCTTCATATTACGGTCATAAATAGTTCCTCTTAAATTAGAAATTTTAAGTCGGTAATAGTTCTGACTGTTTGCTACAGATGTATAATCCCTTGTGCATATAATTGTAATTCTTAAAATACAACTTAGAAATAATGCACAAATTATTAAATAACAAACTGCGGTTCTTCTGCCGAACATTCTCCAGAACAATGTATTTTCATTCATAAAAACACCCCTTGTCGTTAGTATTGACAAGAGGTGTTAATTTTAAAAATTATTCTGATTTCATTCTAAGAAGTGAGCCTTGCTTTAACGGTCGTTCATAGGGGATTTTTATTGTCATCATAGGATGAGGTGCAGAGTCTATTTCATTACCCTTGCCGTCGAACAACCGATCAGCTTTAATTATAACAGGTGCGCTTTTTGGCTCAAGGCAATCAAGCACTTGCCCCTTTAAAAACTTGTTTTTAAGAGTGGCGATAATGCAACCGTCCTCATAACCGTCCACAATAGCCGCAACCGAATAATCACGCACATAGCCTGCATTTTCATAGGTTTGCGAATTTTTTGGAAAGCCTAAATAAAAGCCTGTAGAATAGGTGCGGTGACTGATTTTGTTAAGCTCCTCAGTAACCCAAGAAGGACACTTCCATTCTAAAGGATTATCTCTAAGACTGTCAAGCGCACCGCGATAGGCGTTTGTTACAACTGCGGTGTAATAATGAGATTTTGCTCTGCCCTCGAGCTTAATACTCTCAACACCTGCTGCTACCATTTTGTCAAGGTGTTCAGCCATACACATATCGTTAGCGTTAAGAATATAAGTGCCTTTATCGGTTTCGGTGATTTCGTAAAATTCACCGGGGCGCTTTTCCTCCACTAAAGCATAGCTCCAACGACAAGACTGCGCACAGTCGCCGCGGTTTGCATCTCTGCCTGTCATATAGCTCGAAAGCAGGCATCTAGAAGAATAGGAAACACACATAGCACCGTGTGCGAAAGCTTCAATTTCAAGCTCTTGTGGGGTTTTTGCACGTATCTCAGCAATTTCCTCAAGCGAAAGCTCGCGCGCCAAAACAACGCGTTTCGCACCTAAATTGTAAAACGCACGTGCGGTTTCATAATTACAGATACCCGATTGCACAGAAATATGCAAATCACAGCTTGGCGCATATTTTTTGGCTAAAGTCATTGTTCCGAGGTCTGCGGTGATAATCGCATCAGCACCAAGACCGTTTATTGTTTCTAAAAATTGAGGAAGACGGGGGATTTCGGCATTATGCGGAATAGTATTGCAGGTGATATGCACCTTGACACCGTGTGAATGTGCATATTCAATGCCGATTTTTAAATCCTCAACACCGAAATTTGTCGCGGCAGTTCGCATACCAAATTCCTCGCCCGCAAGATAAACCGCATCTGCACCGTAATCAACGGCGGCTTTAAGACGTGTTAAATCGCCCGCAGGGCTTAGAAGCTCAGGTATTTTAATATTAGTCAAAGTATTCATAAATCCAGTTGTTTCCTTGCTTTAGTCGGTTAATGGTTACATTTTGCTCTGCGATTGTCTTGTGGTAATAGAATTTACCGTCCTTATCTGTTACAAAGTAATAGTAAGGGGAATCTTCTGTTGGATAAAGGGCTGCTTTAATAGCGTCAATACCAGGTGAGCAAAGCGGTCCCGGTGGGAGTCCCTTAACATTGTAGGTGTTATATCTTCCGTCATCATTTTTAAAAGAATCTCCATAATAACAGGTAGGGGAGGAGCCAAGTGTTTCAAAACCGTCACTCTTTAAGCGGTTGTAGAAGACAGCCGCAACATTCGCCATTTCAGAGGTTGACTGTCCCGATTCCAGTTGTACAATAGAAGCCATAGTTAAAATTTCATTCATAGTGTAGCCTAGCTCTTCGGCGCGCTTATGCATATCGTCTGTTATACGCTTTTCGGCTTCACTTATCATTTTTTCAACTACAAGCTTTGCGCTTTCTTCGGAATCGTAAGCGAAAAACTCATAGGTTTCGGGAAAAAGGTAGCCCTCTAATTCGTGATAGGTTCTTCCCACATTAACGTTTTTAAGAAGCTTAGAATTGAGTTTGACATTATCGAGAGCCAACAGGAAATCAGACCTTGTGCATACACCTGCTTTTTCCAATATGGTAGTAATACCTGCTACAGTAACCTTCTCGCCGTTGACGTTCTTTGTATAATCGTTAATTCCCGTGCCCTCAGGTATGGTTACCTTGACACTTTCTGCCTTTGCACCCTCGTTTATCAGCATTTGTGCAATAGCCTCGTAGCCAGACTCGGTATTAAAGGTATAAAGTCCGTATTTAAACTGACTGTCATATCCCATAAGCTTTGAGTAAAGGCGGAATAGCATTGGAATTTTTACAGCGCCTGTTTCCTCTAGCTGTTCTGCAATTTGCGAAGCGGGAGTGCCCATTTCAACATTCATCGAGGTGTTTTCACCTCTGCCAAAGCCCAGACCTAAAAAGTCGGCACCCGCATAAATTATGCCAAACGCAAGTGCTACGGAAACCACAATGATTGATACAATCCATATAATACTTTTTATAGTACCCTTATTTTTCTTTCTTTTTCTAGAAGTCTCAGGGGGTTCTTCAAGCTTAAAGCCTTTTCCTATTACAAATTCATCATTATTTGAATTTTTAATATTTTCGTCCATTATTTTTCTCCGTGCTATTTAATATATTAATGCAACTTATAATTATAACGCATCTGCTTTTGCATTGCATTTGATGCATTTTCGCCTTTAAGTGCAGTTAGAATGGCGAAACCGAAGGGGAAAGCCGCACCCGCGCCGAAGGCAGTGATAAAATTACCGTCACAAACCACTGGTAAATCACAAACAGTAGCACCTAAAAGGTCTTTTTCAAAGCCTGTAAAACAGGTGGCTTTTTTGTTTTTAAGAATATTTTTGTGTCCTAAAATTGAGGGTGCCGCGCAAATAGCAGCAATAAGCAGATTTTTATTGTAACAAAAATCAATAAATTTTTGCACAGTATCGCTTTTCTCGAGATTTACCGTACCAGGCATTCCACCAGGTAAAATTATGCCATCTAAACCGTCAAAAATGGCTTCGTTTTCTTCTATATCGGAGGTGACGGGAATTCCGTGCGAGCCTGTAATAACCTTTCCGCCTATACCAACTGTTTTAACATTTATATCAGCACGCCTTAAAATATCAAGCGGCACTAAGGCTTCGCATTCTTCAAAGCCGTCGCTCAAAAAAATGTAAATCATAAGCTACTCCTATTTATAAATTTCGAGTACACTGTTTAAAACATCATTTGCTATATCTTCTATGGTGCGTGCTTCACCGTTTTCAGAACAGGGGATAGTTTCCCAACCTGAAAAGTTTGCGGTGAAAACTGCTGCTTTGCGGCAACGTTCGAGATATTCAGTGTCACTTTCGTGGATATCCTTTTTGCTCTCATCACCCTCATATCGCTTGCTCAATAGCTTTTGCGAAACCTCAATAGGCATATCGAGGAAAATCACCTTATCGGGTTTTGGAATTCCAATTTTATTGTACTCAAAATCATAAAGCCAACTAAGAAAATTTTCCCATTCGCACTCATCGAGCTTTGAAGCCTGATGAATTGCATTTGAGGTGGTGTATCTTCCTGCAACGACTGTGCCGCCGTCACCGTAATATTCGCCCCAATTTGCTTTAAAAGAGGCATAGCGGTCAACTGTGTAAAAAACCGAAGCCGCAAAAGCGTTCACATCGCTTGGTTTCTTGCCGAAATCACCGTTTAAATACATTTTAACTAAAGTACTAGACGGATTATCATAGTCGGGGAAAGAAACAGTTTTACACTTAATACCCTTGTGGAGTAGGTTTTTATGCAAAAGCTCAAGCTGTGTTGACTTTCCGCTTCCGTCAAGCCCTTCGATAACGATTAGTTTACCCATTGTTTTTCAAATCCTTATAAAACTCTTTCATTTCTTTTGCTCGGCCACAGGACATTTTACCCTCAGGACAATGGCCGTTAAGACAGGTGGGCCCCGCATTTTTAAAGAGATTGGGGGCTACCTCGTTTACTAATTTAAGCATTTGATTTGCAACATCCTGAATTTCCCATTGTGCTCTGGCACAGCAGCGGTGCCTGAAAAAGTTGTGGAGTGAACGGGCATTCATTGTCATTACCATCTGTGTTTCACATGCGTTCGGAAGAACAAATCTTGCATCCTCAATAGCCTTTTTCTCTGCAAGTCGTTCTGCGGTTTTTTGGTCCTTGCCCTCGCTTAAAAATGTTTTAATATGCTTTTCTTTTAAGATTTCTGCGAGTCTATCATATCTTTTTTGGTCTTCTGCCATAATATCCTCATAGATAGCCAGCGCTTCGGGAGAACTTAAAATTTCTGGAGGAGTTATGTATTCAAAAGCTCCTTCTCTTACGTAGCGTTGGCTTTTAACTGAGAAGGATGCCATTCTGTGACGGGTAATCTGAGCTAAAAGTGAACGAGAAACACCCTCTATGCCAAAGGTGAAGCTTGCGTGCTCAATCGGACTTTCGTGGCCTATCTCGGAGAGCATCTCAACAAAAGATGCGGCTTTTTCATCGGTAAGATTTTGATTTAGGTCACTTATAGTTGAACTGCTATAGCAAAGCTTTGCGGCGGCAGCAACAGTATGTTCAGGATTAGGCGTGTGTGCCAACAGATATACTTTAGGCATTAAAATTCCCCTCTCAAATAAGAAATAAAATTACATACAAGGTCATTATACCAAAAATTCAAGTCTTATTCAATAAAAAACTGAACATTTTATAAAAAATTAAAAAATAATAAAAAAAGGCTTTTTTTGTCGAGTGATTTATGGTAATATATATTAGTATAAATATAATTGCGGAGGTTTAACTATGGCAAGTGTGGATTTTAAGCATACACCCTACGGTGATCTTGCACTAATCAGTATGAGGGGTTGTGAGGATATTTCTTCAAAGGTTGACTATTACCTTAAGCAGTGGAGAAATATTCCTGGGGATGAGTCTTTTGTTATTACTGCTAATTGCCCGCGTTTTGGCACAGGTGAGGCAAAGGCTGTTCTTAATCACACCGCTCGCGGTCTTGACGCTTATATCATTTGTGACTGCTTTAATTACAATGTTACTTACAAGATGTACGGTATGACAGTTCCTATGAG
>CAYQFD010000075.1:0-6679 GCA_964416795.1 uncultured Ruminococcus sp.
CTCTATGATACCTTAACCGGTATTCAGTGGGGCAAAATTGAAGATACTTTCAAGTGGACATATCCCATAAAATAATAAATATAAAAAACATTGGGGCTTTCTCACAATACCAGTGAGAAAGCCCCAAAATTATTTAATCAATTTTAAAAAGTAAATTATATCCCATATCTTCTAGCCACATCTGTTACACATTTTTTAGCGATAGCAATCTCTTCGCTGGATACATCTTCATCGAAATTTGTAAAGGTATTTCCCCCGATATCGTTACCTGTCAAAAATTTATACCAAGTAAGACCTATCGCATATCTTCCAAGACCGCGACTTGCGTGATAGGTATCTCGGTGCACTTTTTCTATACCGTTCTCAAGTAAAGCTCCAAATACTTCCCCTGACGGAATAGTAAAGTCCGCTCTTATATCCTGTGCAGCTTTTTGGTAGGCTTCTTTGATATCGTTAAGCATATCGCGGTAGTCACTATACCCAGCCGCATTGTTCAGTCGCTCGCTATCCTGCTCATACGCCCAGGTTTGATGAATTACAATTTTCGCTTTTGGAACACAAAGACGCACATATTCGGCAAGCTTTTCCAAATAGGGTTGATATGAATTGTAATTTGGGGACTCAATACTTGCCTGTTGCAGAGTTATAACATCCCAATTCCTATTGAGTAAAGCCTCCTTTAAGGAAACATTAAAGCCTGTACTGTCGCCGTTTATTTCAAGCGTGTATTCGCGCTTTTCGCTTAGCATATTCCTATAGTGTCGCGAAAGAGAACAACCGCCGATATATAGATTAAATGAATTTATTAAAACACCGTCCGCCTTAGCTATCTTATGCAAATATCGCTGTGCATCACATGAGAAGCTATTGCCGATTGATAAAATATTCATAATATCACTCTTTCAAAATTTTACAATATAATACCACAAAAATATGCTATTGTCAATTTGAATAATAAAAAACCACTCAAGTCTAAAAACTCAAATGGTTTTACCTATGATAATTCATCAGACTTTGCCTTTATATTTCATTTTTGTTGCCATTCCGCCTCTAATATGGCGTTCCTGCTTGTTCTTTTCAAGCACCGCCTTAACACTTCTGTAAAGCTGAGGATTTTCATAGTAAAGTCTTTGAGTTACGTCCTTATGTACTGTACTTTTACTTATTTTAAAGACCTTCGCAGTGGCTCGGACAGTGGAGCCTGTATCCAATATATATTCACCTAAAATAACCGCTCTGTCTTCAAACCCATCCCTCATACAATCAACTCCTAATATACTAATTAATTGTATGATTAAAAAATTATAAATATAACTTCGAAAGCAAAAAAGGAAATATCCTCAGATGTCTAGCTTCAAATAGCGATTTTTTCTAATACCTTATCTATATAATAAAACTATACAGAGGGATAACATAATGTTATCCCTCTGTATTTTTAACCATTTAAATTTTTATCTTTCTTCTGCTCTTTTCTTTTTAGCATAAAGACTTGTTCCAATAAGTCCTACACCGCTTACAAACATAAGAGCAAACCATAAGCCAAGATTGAAGTTATCGCCCGTCTGCGGAAGCTGAGGCACTGCAGGAGGTGTCGGAACAGTATAGGTATTTTCGAAGATGATTTCTGCAACCTCATCGCTGTTTCCTGCTTTCTTAATAACAGGATTGCCAACAACAAGCTTACCTTTACCGTCATCTGTAACCTTGATTTCTACAACATATTCTGTCTTATCATAGGTTACGTTTTCGCTTGTTCCTTTTTCTTCATAAACTGTGTACTTATAAGTGCCAGCATCTGCAAAGGTAATCGAATCAAAGGCAATTTTACCGTCCTTAGTGTTGGTTGCGGTTGAAATCACGTTGCCCTTTTCATCAAGAAGTACAAACTTAAACTCACCGTCTACAAGGTCGCGGCCCATAAGCTTCTTAGTTGCATTAAGAGCAATATCAGCACTAGCAGCCTTATATGTATTGCTGAATACAACCTCATCGACAGCTTTGTTTTCGAGTGTGTAATCGACACTTGAAGCCTCAAGATAACCGCCCTCATCGGTAACTACAATTTTTACACCGTAGATATTTTCATCATAGGTAACACCTGCTACCCCGTTATCCTTTTCTACGATTGTGTAGTTATAGGTGTCCGCCTTTGTGAAGTTAAGTGTAAATTCGAACTTACCGTCTTTAGTATTCTCAGCAGTAGCAATCTCTTTATTCTCACTGTCAAGCACTGCGAAAATAAATTCGTTCTCATTCATTTCGCGGCCGTCAAGCTCTTTTGTGAGTTCACCGTCTGCACCGAGTACTACATCTACAGGAGTTGGAGCATATTTGTTCACAAACTTAACTTCGGGTGTGTCTTTAGTACCCACACCGTCTACGCTTGCCGCCAACTGACCTGTTCCGTCATCTGTTACATCAACAGTAACAGTATAAACCTTACCGTCGTAAGTGTACCCATCCTTACCTAAATCCTTTTCGGTAATTTCATATTTATATGTGCCGACTTTGGTATAGGTAATTGTATCAAACTGGAATGCTCCCGTAGAAGTGTTTTTAACAGTAGTAGCCGCAGGCATCGGGGCATTTTCGGTAACAGCCTTGATGGTAAATTCAAACATATCAGCGGTGAGTGACTTGTGACCGCCCTCTAATACCTTAGAGCCGAAGATTAATGCCGATGTTTCTTTGGGATTGTATTTGTTATCAAACTCAATCTCAGCATCTGCGCCCGCCTTATTGGTGATCTTAGTTGTAGCAACTAATTTTCCGTTAGCATAATCATCGGTAACATCTACGGTTATGGTATAAACCTCACCGTCGTAGGTGAATCCACCAAGGTCAGCCTGTACCTCGCTGATAGTGTAAGCATAGGTTCCTCTTTCGGTGAATTTAACCGTACCGAAGCTCACATTACCGCTTGCATCATTTTCTACAGTGGTATCAGCAGGCATCGGTGCGCCTTGTGTGCCGTTGATAGCGAAGCTGAATTCGCCGCCCTTTAAGATGTAGCTGTTACCCTCTGAAGCAGTAACCTTTTTCTTTGCGGTAAGTGAAATCGAATCGGAAGCTTCCGGCTTGTATTCATTTGTAAAACCAAGAGTTACATTAGCGGTATCTTGACCGTTTACTGTAACTTTGATCTTTGCATTTGCACTGTCATCGGTAGCAACAATAACAACTTCCTTCTCGGATTTGTCATATGTTACGTTCTTTATGCCGCCGTCAACTTCACTGACAGTGAACTTATATGTTCCTGCTTTGTTTACCTTAACTGTTTTAGATGCGGTTTCACCCTTAGCATCAATCGTTAATGTTGCGGTATCGGTGCTTGTGCTGTCGAATGTAAACTCGATATCACCGTTTTGGATCGCTGTCAAGGTATCGGCATCAACTACTTTTACTTCAAAATCGAACTTATCTGTAGATAGCCATTCGTCATCCTTACGTCCTGTGAAGTTCTTGCTGATATTTATTGTAACATCAGCAGGAGCTGCTTTATAGCCGTTAATAATAGTGTCACCGCTGTAATTTACAAGTGTTGCAGTAAGTTTACCGTTGCGGTCGTCAACAACGTTAAAGGTTGCAACGATTTCCTCTGTGCTATAGGTGATACCTGCTACTTTTTCATTATCAGCAGGAATTACTTCCTTAACAGATACTACGTATGTACCTGCCTTTTTAAAGGTTATACTATCGAACACAACATAGCCGTCAGCGTCATTTGAAACGACTGTAGTTGAGGGTAATTCCATACCGTCAGGAACGCTTGCTGAAACCTCAGATAACTCGAACTTAAATTCTCCGCCATCTAGTGCCTTGCTTCTGTCACCTTGAACAACCTTATTAATTACAGGAAGTGTAGCAGTTGTGGGATTTGGAGTATATTCATTTGCAAATAAAATTATTGCATCATTACCTGTTAATTCTCTCCAAGCGTTGCCGTCTTTGATTTCAAGCTTAGTAGACTCAACAGTAAGTTTACCTATGTAATCCTTATCTTCTACAACAACTGTATAACGATACTCATTGCGGTCATACTCAGTACCGCCGACTAAATTTTCGGGTATCTGCTCGGTAATGTAATACTCATAAGTACCTACTTTATCATAGGTTACATTATTGAGAATTACAATTTCGCCTGTGTATACACCGTTATTGCCCGTTTCGTCAGCAGTGTGTGTAACAAGTCCGTCATTTATCTTGGTGCCGTTGAAATACTCGTCTACTTCGAAATAGAACTCACCTGCAAGCAATGTTTTGCCTGTAAGAGTCTTTGTTCCGTTTAAAGATATGGGTGTTCCGTCAAATTCAGCGCTGTAGGTATTTGTAAACTCAGCGAAATCCTTGCCGTTGCTATAGGTTGTAGAAGCAATCTCAAGCTCACCGTCCTTATCAGCATCAGCGACAACTACAGTAACAGTAACAACACCCTCGTCATACACAATCGCAGGAAGCTTATTCTCCTGAGATTCGGAAACGGTAAATACATAGGTGCCCGCTTTGTTAAACTGAATATTTTCAAAAGCGAAAGAGCTTGCAACGCCGTTTGTAGCGCCTTCAACAGCTACTGTGCTTTGAGGCACTGTAACAAAGCCGTTTCTAATAGCAAGGCTTGTTTGGGCATTCGCACTAAGATCAAATACGAATTCCTCACCGTCCTTCATATCTCTTCCGTTAAGTGTTTTATTACCGTTAATATCGGCATAAACGGGAATAGGTGTATATTCGTTTTTAAAGGTTGCTATTCTCTCGTCATTTGGATAAATTACGGATACATTAAGAATAGAGCTTTGAGAATCAACCGACACTACAACATTTACAACGTATTCGGTGTCGTCATAATCCATTCCGTTAACTCTATTAGTCGGGATAACCTCACTCATTCTGTATCTGAATGTAACTGAAGTAGCGCCCTCAGGAATATCAGCCTGAGTAAAGGTTACAGATGGGAATGTTATGTTATGACCTTCATTTTTAGTTACTACAGAGCCACCTTTTTGTCCGTTAGGCATCGGAACTTCCGAATCAGTACCAGACTTCAACGGGTCGTCTTCTATGTTGCCGTCATTCTGAACATCAACAACACCTAATGCTTCAAGCTTGAACTCAAACATACCTGAAACAAGCGGATTTTCGCCTGAGTTATCGGTATAGTCCTTCAAAGCAACGGGAACACGGGTTACACTCTCTGCATTGTAGGTGTTAGTAAATACAATTTCGTCCTGATCTTCTTGACCTTGATTCATAACGATTTCATTGTTGTTATAAGAGAACAACTGATTTGCGTCGTCATCATAAAGCTTCTGAATGTCGGAAGATATAATGCTCAGCGTACCGTTTTCATTGTCAACAACAGTAACAACAACACGGTAAAGCGCTCTCGAATAGCTCATACCAGGCAGGTAAGCTTCATTTTCAGGCTCTTTTTCATAAATGGTGTATCTATATGTACCTGGGGCTGTAAACTTAATAGAGCCAAAATCAAAGGTTGCAGTTTTTCCGCCCTCATCATCAGGACCATTTACAGTAACACCTGTGTTTGCATCATAACCCTCAGGCAATGGCGCATTATTATAAGGTGTAATAAAGAATGTGAACACATCATCCTGTGTCCATACGTCACCTGGACGTTCAAGCACCTTTGTGGCTTTAAGAGTATCGCCAGTAGGATAAGTAACAGGGGTTACATTATATGTATTGGTAAAGCTTGCAACACTTGTTTCGCCCGCCGAAATTGTGCCTATAGCACCCTCGGATTCGGTAGTAAATCCTGCTACTGCCGCTTCGGTTACTGTATATGTAGCTCCGGGAGGCAAACTAAAGATTGTAGCAATCTCACCGCCTTTAAGGGTAAAGGTGTTGCTGTTCTCAGAAAGTGTGCCTGTCTTGACGGTCTGGTCACCATTCATAACCGTGTAATTAAACTCAAGTCCGCTTACATCAGTGCCGTTGATATCGAGCGTGAATGTAAAATCCTTGTCAGGTACGGTAAGTCCTACACCTGCATTTACGGTTTTTTCCACCCGAAGATTACCGCCTGCGACAACAGTAAGCAAGCCGTTGTTGCCGAGATGCACGATAAATTTGCCGTCATACGCACTTGTGCTGCCTTCTGCGAGGTGGAACTCGGGAGCGTAGAAGTCCTGAGCCGTACCTGTTGCATTGAGACTCTTTGTTCCTTCAAATTCAAGGATCTTATTAAGACGAGGTGAGCCGGTTGCTCTGTAAAGATAGCCATCAACTATTTTGATTTCAGTTCTTTTAAGCTGTGCACCGGTACGCTCAACAGCCGTTACTTCTATGGAGTTACCGTGATAGTGCTCATCTCTGTAATAATATACGGTATCATCAGCCAAAGCATTATTCGGATCATTTCCGATTGATGCAACCTGCTTGGTGAATTGTGGATCCTCGTAAATAGGCATATCCTCAAGAATGTAGTAGAAGCCGTTGGTGTGAGAAGGCTCAAATTCAACCGTTGTATCTCCAACAGTTGAGCCGTTGATAAGATGAGGATTTGTGTATTCATTGCTGTAGAAATTGATTGTACCGTCATCGTTGGTGTTGGCAGCAAGGTATTCTGCCGATATTTTTGATTTATCAATGTAAACCGAGCCGTCGTCTGCTTCTTTTGTGATTTCAGACTTAAGGCCTACAGAATAGATTACTCTTGCAG
>CAYQFD010000076.1:0-6595 GCA_964416795.1 uncultured Ruminococcus sp.
ACAATTTCATATACAAGATGGTGAAGACCTCGTTCACCTGTAGAACCGATATACATACCAGGTCTTTTTCTTACGGCTTCAAGTCCTTCAAGCACCTGTATGGAATTTTCATCATAACTTTCTGTTACCTGCATATTTAGTTCTTCGCTCATTTAAAATTCATTCCTTTCTAAATTACGCCTGTTTAAAGTCGCTGAGGAAATTTGTGATATATAAACCTTTTTATCTTTTTTTCCTTTACTGCAAAGAATAAAAGATTTAGGCAATTCATAAGAAACATTTATAACCTGTTTATTTTTTTCTGCTAAGTTTAAAAATTTTCTTGTGTGCTTTGAAACGGTTGAAGTATCAAGGTCGAATATTCCTATAACCTCTTCTTCACGAACTACTGTTTCCTGTCCCAAATGAAGATACATCTTTAACCTTACCTTCCTTTACACTGAAAATTTTACCCGCCTTTAAATTTTTGACATTCTGTGGGTCACAGCAGGTAAGAAAAACCTGCATTTCTTTAACGTGATTTAATATAAAATTCTGTCTGTTTGGATCTAATTCACTCATTACATCATCCATAAGACAAAGAGGACATTCACCGACTTTTTTTCTTATTACCTCTGCTTCTGCAAGCTTAAGACTAAGAGCAATACTCCTTTTTTGTCCCTGAGAACCGTAATTTCTAGCACTCATTCCGTTTATCTTAAATAAAATATCATCTCTGTGAGGACCAACCGAGGTAACACAAGAGTACATATCTTCCTGTCGGGCAATTTTTAATTTTTCTTCTAAATTATCGGGATTTTCGCATATATATTCGGTTTCTAATATTTCTTTTCCCGCCGAAATTCCCGAATAAAGAGAAGGTAAAAATTCATTTAATTTTTCAATATATCTTTTTCGAAGTGTAATTATCCTTTTTCCGTTGGCGACTATCTCTCTTTCAAAAACATCCAGCATTACACTTACTGTTGAATCATATTTTAAATCCTTTATAATTTGGTTTCGCTGTGTTACCGCTCTTAAATAATTTTTAAGTATTTCTATGTAAGACGGATAAAGCTGACCTATTGCAATATCAAGAAATCTTCTTCTTACACTGGGCCCATCGGTTACAAGTCTTAAATCAATAGGAGAAAAAACAATTGCATTAACATTTCCTGCAAATTCACTGCTTTTTTTAATTTTTTTTCCGTTTAAAAACAGTTCCTTTTTTTCACCAATTAAGATTTTTGCATCCTTCTCTATACCTTCGCTTTTAAAATTAATTTCTAAAGAACAATTTTCTTTATTGAAAGTAATAAATTCGCTGTCCTTTGCGCCTCTAAAACTTTTTGCCCCTGTGAAAAGCCATATTCCCTCAATAAGATTTGTTTTTCCCTGAGCATTTTCACCGCAAATAACATTCATATTATCACAGGGTGAAAGCTCACAGTAATCAATATTCCTGAAGGAATGAAGATTATATTTATTTATAATCATACTATTATAAATCCGTTATCACTGAATTCTACCTTGTCACCCTTGTAAAGCTTTTTACCGCGCATTGTGCAAACCTCGCCGTTAACCTTAACCTCGCCGTTTTGAATTACAATTTTTGCGTGACCGCCTGTTACACAAAGATTACTTAGCTTTAAAGCAGAATCAAGCTTAATAAATTCTTCTTTTATTTGAATTTTTTTAAAATCCATTATTTCAACCTCATCGGCATAATCATATATTTAAATTCATCGCTGTCACAAGGCTCAATTACTACACCTGTGTTAGGACCGTTAAACAGAATTTTTATTTTTTCTGTTTCACAAGCCTTTAAAGCCTCTAAAAGATATCTCGAATTAAGACCTATTTCAAAGCTTTCACCCTCTAATTCAATATTAAAGGTTTCAGTAGCACGTCCCATTGAGGTAGCACAGGTGAAAACAACATTAAGCTCGTTAAAATAGCATCTTACAGGTGTTGAGAAGGATTCACTTATAAGCAAGGAAACACGTTCTATTGTATTTATTAAATCTCTTGTACTTACAATTACCTTTTGTGCACTCACTTCTGGCAAGGTTTTCTGATAGTTTACAAATTCACCCTCAATAAGACGGGAAATAAATGAATATCCGTTAATATTAAAGCTTAAAAGTCTTTCACCAACGTTTATTTCAACAGCTTCGGTTTCTTCGTCAATAAGCTTTATTACCTCTGCAATAGCCTTGCTTGTAGCAGTGAAAGAAATTTCGCGGTTTATATCAACCTTTTGAGTTCTTATAGCCAGTCTATATCCGTCAATCGCTACTAAACGCATAATTCCGCCAGAAAAATCGAAATTAAGACCTGTAAGAATTGCACGCGCACCCTCATTCTGAGCGGCTGCGAAAATTGTTCCCTTTACATTTTCGCTTAAAATTTTACCGTCAAGAGAAATATTTTCACCGTCAGCAACAGAGGGCATTTCAGGAAAATCAGTTGCAGCCATACCCATAATATCAAAGGTGGCTTCACCGCTTTTTATATGACAGTTAAGCTTTTCATCAGCAGAAATTTCTACCTGCAAGCCGTTCATTCTTCTTAAAATATCAGCAAGCAGCCTTGCATTAATAACAATATCTCCCTCTTTATCGCATTTAGCATAGAGTTCTTTTTTCATTCCCATTTCAAGATTGTAGGAAATAAGGGTAATTTTACCCTGCTCTGCAGAAATTAATATTCCCTCTAATACCGGCATTGAGGTTTTAGAGCCAACTACACGCTGTAATTTAGAAACAGCATCTAACAGTGTTGCTCTTTCGCATGAAAAAATCATAATTTTTCCTCCTAAAAACAATATAAAAATAACAGTAATAATAAGAGTGGTGAATTCGGTGGAAAACCCATTTAAAGCGGTTCTAAATTTAAGTTTTTGTTGTTAATAAAAAACTTAATAAAAAGTGGATAAGTAGAATAACTTTAGTTTTCCACAATAGATTTAATAACTTTTATGTTAATTAAAGTGGATAAGTTTAATAACTCAGAAGCCGTTTTGAATGTTACTTTTAAGATTTTTAATAATATCTTCAACAAGCTCTTTTTGGTATGGCTTGTCCTTTAAAAATTCTTCTACCTTTTCAACGTTATAAATAACGGTTGTATGATCCTTTCCAAAGCTTTCGCCTATCTGCTTAAAGGATTTATCGGTCATCTTTCGGGAAATATACATCGCAACCTGACGCGCAATAACAAGCGATTTTGTTCTTCTTTCCGATAAAATTTCCTCTTCGGTTACATTATAGGTTTTTGCAACCTCGGAAATAATTTTTTCAATCTTTATTGGTTCAGGCTTGGTGTCATTAATAACATCCTTAATAATACCCTGAACGATAGAGAGTGTGGGAACGCGGTTTTGAATTGAAACCACCGCTTTAAGCTTCTTTACAACCCCCTCAATTTGACGGGTGTTAACCTTTATGTTTTCGGCAATATAATGAACTAAGCTTTCGTTAATTTCTATTCCCATTTGCTCTGATTTTGTTTTAATAATACCAACCCTTGTTTCATAGTCGGGTGTGGTAATATCGGCAAACAAACCACCCTCAAGTCTTGAACGGATGCGGTCATCAAGGGTTTTAACCTCGCGCGGCGGACGGTCAAGAGTTACAACAATCTGTTTGTTGTTCTGTAAAAGGGTGTTAAAGGTATTAAAGAACTCTTCCTGAGTTTGTTCTTTGCCTGCAATAAAGTGAATATCGTCTATAAGCAAAACATCTGCATTTCGGTATTTGTTCCTGAAATCGTCAATAGTGCCGAGTCCTAACTTACCGTCCTGCAAAGCCTTTATAAGCTCATTTGTGAATTCTTCACTTCTTATATATTCAATCTTTTTAAGGGGATATTTTTTTCTTATGTAGTTTTTAATTGCCAGCATAAGATGGGTTTTGCCCACACCCGACGGACCGTATATAACAAGCGGGTTATAGGTAAAGCTCGGATTTTCCGCAACAGCAATACTTGCCGCATAGGCAAAACGGTTAGTAGAGCCTACAATAAAATTCTGGAAAGAGAAGAAGTCCTCAAAGGTAAGCCCCTCACTGAACTGCTCGGCGTTTGAAATTTCGGCTTCCTCATCCTTATAAATTATTCTAACGTTAATGTCTATTCCCAGCGAATTTTTGATTGCTATTTTAAGCACAGGGGAATAGTTCTGCTCGATTATTCCTGCTGCATATTCATCGTTACAGGAAAGAATAAATTCACCGTCGCGAAAAGAAACGGGATTAAGGTCCTTTAAAAAACAGTTATAAGCGGTTTCGGTGATGAGAGTTTTACATTCTTCGCTCACCAAACCCCAAATATCGTGTAAAGAACTTATAGGCATTATGTAAACCACCTTTGCACATATCTATATATTTAATATATTAATATATATAATATAACATATAGTAGTCAAATTTTCAACTTTTTTATATCAAAAAACTGAATAAAAAAGGAAGTTTTGAGCACAATTTATAAAAAAAGAAAAAAGGTGTAAAAATGGCGCTTCGAACTGACCTTGCGATAGATGTCAATTTGGAGGAAATAAAAGATTTAAAAGGCTTTAAAAGGCAAGAAAAGCAGATTGAAAATATAAAGGTCACTTCGGTTGATATAAACGACACAAAAACAGCAGAAAAAATAGGCAAACAGGCGGGAAAATATATAACGGTTGAATTTCCCGATTTGCAAAACATAACCGACAGTGAATTAATTGAAAAAGAAATAAAAAATGCACTTTCTGTCTTTTTTGAAAACGGGTTTTCAAGGGTACTTGTAATAGCCCTTGGAAACGAAGAAATAACAAGTGATAATATAGGTCCGCTAACAGCCAAAAAACTGCTTGCAACAAGGCATATTGCAGGGGAGTTCGCTGAAAAAATCGGACTTAAGGGACTCAAAAGTGTAGCGGTTGTAACGCCAAGTGTTCTAGGTAAAACGGGTATTGAAACGAGTGAATTTTGTGAGAGTATCGTTACAAAAATCCGCCCCGATGCAGCGATTGTTATTGATGCCTGTGTGTCCTCAAGCATAGACAGGCTTTACAAAACAGTACAGCTTTCTAACACGGGAATTTCCCCAGGCTCAGGTGTTAAAAACAAGAGAAAAGAGATAAGCCTTAATACCTTGGGAGTACCAGTAATAGCCATAGGTGTGCCTACAGTAGTAGATGCACTTTCCTTGGCGTATGAGCTGACAAAAAGCGAGCCTGTGATGAATTCCGACCTGATTGTAACCCCTAAGGACTGCGACCTTTATTCGCACAAAATAAGTGAAATATTAAGCCGAGCTCTTAATGTTTTTCTGCAGCCCGAAATCGACAGGGAAATTATTCTGCAACTGGTCTAAAAACCCCAAAAAAAGCATAAAATATCTCGGTGATGTTACAATGCAAAGAGGCGCGTTATGCCGATTTTTAATATGCGTTATAATCGGATTTTCAATAATTTTTTATAACGGAATAAGGGTTATAGGCAATGCTTCGGGTAAAGAAACAGTAACAGAAGAAGCTCCCGCTATGACCTTTTTTGACGATTCGTTTCCGATAGAAAAGGAATCAGCACAAAAAGAAGTTGTTTCAAGCAACACCGCAAGCACTCTGCCTGTGTCTACGGGCGCGGTAAAGGGGAATATAATTTCCAAATATATTTCGCCTTACTCGGCAGGTCTTTCTTATGACGGTGTATATATTAAAAACAGCACAACGCTTTCTATTGACATCAAAAAAATGCTGAACGAAAGTCTTAGCTTTAAAATAAAGAACACTACCGAGCCTCAGGTGCTTATAATGCATACCCACACAACAGAAACCTTTATGGAAACCGATTCTGCAACCTATACCGAAAACTTCAGCGCGCGCACTACAAACAACCAAAAGAATATGGCTAAAATAGGGGAAATTATAGCAGAAAAGCTCAACGCTGTAGGAATTGTCACTCTGCATGATAAAACCCAGCACGATTATCCCGAATATACAGGAAGCTATTCGCGCGCGGCAAAAACGGTGACCTCGTATTTAAAAAAATACCCAAGCATTAAAATTGTACTTGATTTGCACCGCGATTCTGTATCTTCGGGAGACAATGACAAGGTAAAGCTAGTTACCGAAATCAAGGGCAAAAAAGCCGCTCAGGTAATGCTTGTGATGGGCTCGCAAAGCGGCAGTGTTACGAATTATCCAAATTGGCAGGAAAATTTTAAATTGGCAGTAAAATTACAGCAAACAATTGAAAAAATGTATCCAACACTCGCTAGGCCAATAATGCTTATGTCAAAAAATTATAATCAAAGCCTGTCTACAGGCTCTCTGCTTATAGAATTCGGCACAGATGCGAATTCTTTAGATGAGGCACATTATTCCGCAAGCTTAGTGGGAGATGCGCTCATATCGCTTTTAAAGCCTTAGCGTGCTGTCACACGAGGAGAATAAAATGAAAAGTCATATAAAAATATTTTACAGAAGCGCTTTAATATCGTCAGTGATTATTTTCAGCATAATTTTCGGTTTTATAGGAATAAGTAAAGCCTATGAGAGCATAAGACTCATAGGCTTTGGGGAATACAGAAAGGCTGTAGAAATAGAGGACGGTAAGCTTTTGTTTTTTGA
>CAYQFD010000077.1:0-6566 GCA_964416795.1 uncultured Ruminococcus sp.
ACAGCACTTTGACTGCTGCATTCGTAGGTTCGAATCCTGCCACCCCAGCCAAAAATCGACAGGTTTCGACCTGTCGATTTTTTATCCATTGCGAAAGCAATGGTATATCATCGCCGTAAGGCGTATAGTAAGCAAACAGAAAGTTTTATAAACAAAGGCTTTACAGACTTTTATATTTTTGAGTGCTTGAATATTTTGAGTCGGTGTGTTAAAATGTCTTGTGGTGATAAAAATGTTTTTTAAATCAAGGCCGACTTACGATTGGTTGATTGTAGGGCTTGGAAACCCCGGAATGCAATATGAAAAAACGCGTCATAATGTCGGTTTTATGGCGGCTGATTTGTTTGCAAGTAAAGAAAACTTCAGCTTTAATAAAAATAAAATGAATGCGGTTTTAGGCGAATGTCGGATTAAAGATTTGAGAATACTTGTAATAAAGCCTCAAACCTATATGAACAATTCGGGAAGCGCAGTTACAAAGGTTGCGGCATTTTACAAAATTCCCACAGACAGAATCATTGTTATGCACGATGATATTTCGCTCGATGTTGGAAAATTGCGTATGCGCAGAAAGGGCAGTGACGGCGGACAACGCGGCATGCGCGATATTATCGAGCTTTTAGGTACTGATAATATAATGCGTATTAAAATCGGTGTAGGAGCTAAGCCACATCCTGATTATGATTTAAAGGACTGGGTGCTCGGTAAATTCCCTGACAGTGACAAAGAAAATCTTAAAAAAGCGCTTGAAAACTCGGTTGCGGCTTTAAAAGAAATTATGGCAAGAGGTATTGACTCTGCTATGAATAAATATAACAGTTGAGAAATGTATGAAATTTTTAGACGGTGTTTTGAAAAATGACCCTGATTTCAGTTCGCTTGTTACCGATATTGAAAAGGGGAGACTGCCGCTATGCGCTACGGGACTGTCACTTATTCATAAGGCGGCGACGGTGTCGTCAATAAAACGACTTACTGACAGGAAGATTACAGTAATCACTAAAGATGAAGCCGAAGCGATTGAGCTTATGGGCGATATAAAAGCTTTTGGGCTTAATGCTCTGTATTTTCCGCAAAGGGATTACTGTATAGGGGACATAAGCGGCTACTCAAAAGAATATGAACACAAAAGAACAGATACCCTATCCAAGCTTTTGGATGGGGATTTTGACGTGCTTGTATTCTCTGTTGACAGCGCGATAAGCTTCACCGCACCGCCCGAGGCTTTAAGCAAGGCAAGATTCACTTTAAAAACAGGTGATACGTTTGAGCTCCAGGTACTAATTGAAAGAATGCTTGAGGCGGGGTATGCAAGAAGTGAAATTTGCGAGGGTAACGGTCAGTTTTCGGTGCGCGGCGGAATTTTCGATGTTTTCCCAATAACCGCCGATAACCCTTGCAGAATAGAGTTCTGGGGAGATGAGATTGACAGTATTTCTTATTTTGATGCCGAAACTCAGCGCAGAACAGAAAATACAGAGGAAATAGAAATCACCCCTGCCTGCGAGGTGCTTTATAACCCTGATACTTTGGCAGAAGCTCTTAAAGCTTATCTTAGACAGGGCAAGGTTTTTACCGATAAGCAAAGAGAACGTATTTCAGCCGATATTAATGCACTTCAAAACGGAATTGCAATTAATTCGGACAGATATTTACCGCTTATATACCCTTGCGGTGAAACGATTTTCGACTATATAAAGGATACTGTTTTATTTGTAAGTGAATCGGGCAGTATTTCCGAAAGACTGAAGAGTATGTTGACACTACAGTCGGAGGATATTGCAAATTATCTTGAAGAGGGTTTTTTGTCAGAAGCGACTTCAACCCTATATTTAGGTGCGGCTGAATTCTGGCAAATGGCAGAAAATGCGGTTATTCTTGAAAATTTCCCAAGAACTGCTTATGAGCTTAAAATAAAGGACATTATAAACTTTAATTTCAAGCGCTCTACCGCGTGGAGCGGGGACATAAACGTGCTTGTAGAGGACATACAGTATATAACTGAGCAAAAGGGTAATGTTGTCATTTTAGCAGGTGAGGAAAGAGCCGCAAAGGTGCTGACTTCTGAGCTTACGGAACGCGGATTTTCTGCGGTTTTCACACCTTTACTGTCACAGGTGACATCAGGTATTACAGTGACTGCTGGCGGATTGTCAAGCGGATTTGAAATTCCGTCGCAAAGATTTATGCTTATAACTCACAAGTACATCGCAATGGAGGGTAAAAGGCATAAAAAAAGACCTAAAAACACCCAAGGCATAGGCTCACTTGATGAATTAAGGCAGGGTGACTATGTTGTCCACGAAGCGCACGGTATAGGTATTTTTGACGGTATTAACCGTATTACAAATCAGGGTGTTACCAAGGACTATATAAAAATCAAATATGCTAAAAGCGATGTTTTATATGTGCCTGTAACTCAGCTTGATTTGGTTTCAAGATATATCGGAGCCGCTACTGAGGACGGCAATATTAAAATTAACCGTTTAGGCGGCACAGAATGGCAAAAAACAAGACGGCGCGTAAAAGCGGCAGTCAGAGATATGGCAAAGCAATTAACTGCGCTTTATGCTAAGCGTATGAGCGCAAAGGGTTATGCCTTTTCACCTGATACCGATTTACAAAATGATTTTGAAAGACGTTTTCCATACGATGAAACCGAAGACCAATTAAAGTGTATAAACGAAATTAAGCGTGATATGGAACGCGAGGTGCCTATGGATAGACTGCTTTGCGGAGATGTTGGCTTCGGTAAAACTGAGGTTGCCTTACGCGCGGCATTCAAGTGTATAAGTGAGGGCAAGCAGTGTGCACTTTTGGTACCTACAACAATCCTTGCAATGCAGCATTATAACACGATAGTAAGGCGCTTCGGTGAGATGCCCATAACTGTAAAGCTTTTAAACCGCTTTGTACCTCAAAAACAACAGGAAAAGATAATTTCCGACCTTAAATGCGGCAGACTTGATATGGTTGTAGGTACTCACAGACTTATTTCCAAGGACGTTGCGTTTAAGGATATAGGGCTTGTAATCATCGATGAGGAGCAGCGCTTTGGTGTAGCGCAAAAGGAAAGACTTAAAGAGCTTTATCCCTTTGTGGATATTTTAACGCTAAGTGCCACACCGATACCGCGTACACTTAATATGGCGATGTCGGGACTTCGCGATATGTCCTCGTTGGATGAAGCACCAGGCGACAGACACCCCGTTCAAACCTACGTTTTGGAGTATAATACAGGGGTTGTAATAGATGCCATAAATAAAGAAATAAGGCGCGGCGGTCAGGTTTACTATCTGCATAACAGGGTTGATACAATAGAGCGCTGTGCCGCAAGGCTTAAACAGAGGTTGCCTGATAATGTTAACGTGGGTATTGCACACGGAAAAATGAGTGAGGATGAGTTAACAAATGTGTGGCGGCAGTTGCTTGAACACGAAATAGATTTGCTTGTCTGCACAACCATTATTGAAACAGGTGTTGATGTGCCGAACGCTAATACTCTTATAATTGAGGATGCTGACCGAATGGGACTAAGTCAACTGCATCAGTTAAGGGGACGTGTGGGCAGGTCGCCAAGACGTGCTTATGCTTATTTCTGTTTTGGACAGAATAAACAATTAAGTGACGTTGCGTCAAAAAGACTCGAAGCTATACGTGAGTATACCGAGTTTGGCTCAGGCTTTAAGATTGCTATGCGCGACCTTGAAATAAGGGGAGCGGGAAGTATATTGGGCGGTGACCAGCACGGCAATATGGAATCTGTTGGCTATGATATGTATCTGAAGCTTTTGTCCGAGGCGGTAAATGAGGAAAACGGCGCTAAGGTGGAGGACGATATTCCCTGCACAGTCGACCTTAATGTGTCTGCCCATATACCTGAAAGCTATATTGAGTCGCTGTCGGCAAGGCTCGGTATTTATAAACGTATTGCGGCAATACGCACCGATGACGATGCATCCGATGTAATAGATGAGCTTTGTGACCGCTTCGGCGACCCGCCGAATTCGGTTATGGGACTTATAGATATTGCACTTCTAAGGAGCAAAGCCGCAAATGCGAAAATTGCAGAAATTACGGGTACCGCGAATACAGCTGTTTTGCATATAAATTCTATTGAGCCCGAGGTTATGTCGAGGCTGTCTGCATTTTTCGGTAGCAGATTTATGCTTAATGCCGCAGGAAAGCCTGTTTATACTATAAGGCTTAACAAAAACCAAAAGATGTCGGACTTGGTTTGCGAGCTTGGTAAAGCACTTGTGTAAATTTTAGTAGACTTTTTAAGAAGAATGTTATATAATCATATTATTGAAAGGTAATATCATTTTGGAGGCAAAAAAATGAAGATTTTAAAAAGAATTTTAAGCGTTATGCTTGTATTGCTTATGGTGGCTTCCTTTGTCGGTTGCCATAAAAAAGGCGAAATTGCAGTGAAAATAGGAGATGTTGAGTTCACATCTGCTTATTATATGTGTGCTTTAATCAATGCTGATTCTGAAGCTAAAAATAGGGTTTATGAAGAACTTTCTGATGAAGAAAAGAACAGTGAAGAAGCCATTGACTATTATTCAAAGAAAATTGATGAAAAAAGCTATGTAGAGTGGGTAGAAGACACTGCTATTGATTACTTAAAGGAAATTGCGGCTTATAAAACCCTCTGCAAAGAAAACGAGCTCGAGCTTGACGAGGATATGAAGAGCGAGCTTGAAATGTATGCCGATTATTATTGGCAGAGCTATGCTTCTTATTATGAAATTAACGGTGTGGGTGAGCAGACCTATACAAATTATTTGAAGGATAGCTACTATTCCGAGCTTTACTTTGAGCATCTTTATGCAAAGGACGGCGAAAAGGAAATTGGTGCAGAAGAAGTTAAAACAAAGATTTATGACAACTTTGTTATAGCAAATATTTTGGAAGCAAGCTTTACCTCTGAAATGGAAGATGAAGATAAAACTGCACTTAAGGAACAGGTTGATGCCTATGCAAAGGACCTTGAGAAAGGCAGCAAAACCTTTGAAGAGGTTTATAACGATTATAACGGTATAGAAGAGGAAGACCAAACAAGCAGTACCTCCTCGACAGAGGCTTCTACTGAAGAAGAGGAAGAGGTAAAAGAGCCTAAGGATAAATATGCAAGTGTAATCGGTGCAGAGGGCACAGGCTATGAGTCTGAGCATTACGAAACCGTAAAAGCTATGAAATCAGGCGAGGTTAAGATTATTGAAGTGGAAGATACGGGTTATGTTCTGGTTGTGAAACAGGATATTACAGCCGATGAATATTATCTCGAAAGCCTCGATAACACAGTACGTCATTTACTTAAGGACGATGAGTTTGAAGAAACCATTACTAATTATGTCAAGGAATTAACCGTAGAGGTTAACGATTATGCGGTAAATCAGTTTAAGGTTAAGAAAATCAAAGAACCTGAATACAGTTATTAATCTAAAAAGGTGTGCAGAAAATTCTGCACACCTTTTATTGTGTAATCTTATTTAATAACAATTTTTTCAATTACAGGCTGCATATCCTTTAAGACGGTACCGTTGTCATCTACAACCTGAGTGTTTTGAGCAATTGCATCTACAACCTCGATTCCTTTTGTAACGTGACCGAAAGCGGCATAGCTTCCGTCAAGGGTTTTCTTTATCAAATCACTTTCCTCTTGTACGATAAAGAACTGAGAGGAAGCACTGTTATAGGCCTCGCTTCTCGCCATCGAAATAACACCCTTTTCGTGAGAAATATCGTTTTTAATGCCGTTTTTCTCAAATTCACCTGTAATATTTGTTCCGCTGCCGCCGTAGCCTGTTCCCTCGGGGTCACCGCCCTGAATCATATATCCGTTTATTATGCGGTGGAAGGTAAGACCGTCATAAAATCCGTCTTTAGCTAAGGTGATAAAGTTTTTAACGGTTATTGGCGCTGTGTCACCGTCAAGTTCAAGCTCGATTTTGCCGTAATCCTTAACTGTGATAACTGCTTTATATTTTCCTATTTTTTCTGTTCCCGATTCTGTAGCCTTTGAGCAAGATGTTAGGCAAAAGAGCATACTGATAATCAATAGTAACGGTAAAAATTTATTTTTCATGTCGTCTTTCTCCTTTTTCACTGTAGGGGATATATTTAACCCTTCTTTTTTTTGATTTTGACATATTAAGCTTTATACACAGAAGAATAAAGATTATAACTGCAACTGCGAATATTATAAGAATTATTTTCATATAAACCGATGTGAGCGCCAGTTTAATATACTTGAGGGCTACAAGCAAGCTGTTTGAATCGATATCCTCGCCTGCAACTAGGTCGCAGGTGCCAATAACCTTTTCGGCATATATTATATCTGCGGTACCCAGCACCTGTCCTTTTTTGATGGGGGCTTCGACACTCTCGGATTTTAGGTGGGGTTCTACGATAATTGTTGAATCGTCAGCACCGTTGGGAAGCACTGTTACAAACGGCTCCTTGAAATAAAGCGGTGCAAAGTCGGTTTCAAAGGAAAGCTCAACAGGTATTTCGCATACAGGCTCGTTACTGTCGGCAACCTTTTTAAAGGAAAAGTT